>JAKLEF010000300.1 GCA_022703195.1 Candidatus Fermentibacterota bacterium
CCACCTTGACCACGTTCGGATCGCGGAATTCCCCGTCCGACCGTATCGGCGTCGCGAGCGTCGCGATCGCGGCCGACTCGTCGCCGCACAGCAGCGCAGCCGCCTGCCCGATCAGCACGGGCGGCATGAAGGGCTCGTCGCCCTGCAGGTCGACTATCCTGCTCCCGGGTCTGCCGAGCCTCCCCCAGGCCTCGTACACCCTCGCCGATCCCGAGTCGGCCGGGCCGGTCATCACCGCCTCGACGCCCGCACTCCGGACGGCCGATGCTATCCGTTCGTCGTCGGTGGCCACGGCCACGAGCCCGGCCCCGCTCCGCGAGGCGCCCAGGGCCACCCTGACGACCATCGGGACTCCCCCGATGTCGGCCAGCGGCTTCCCGGGGAGGCGTGTCGCTCCCATCCTCGCCGGGATGATGACGGCTGTATCCTTCAGCGGTTTCCCAGCCAACTCTCGGAACTCCAGAGGGAGACGAACACGGAGGTCTCGCCCGAACCGTCCCAGGTCTCCCGCGATATCGAGAAATCTAGCCCTGCGGCTCCGTCCGCGAACCTGTAGCCCAGGCCGCCCGTCCATCTCGAGGCGCCGTCACGCCAGAGCCCGTCGGTCGAAGTCCAGCCTGCTCTCGCGGCTACCCCCCCCGAAACCAGGGCCTCGGCGCCCAGCCCGACCACCGAACCGTCGGGGACCGTGCTGTCGAGCAGGTGCATCGTCTTCCGGGAATGGAGGTCGGCCCCCAGGCTGAGCCACTCCGAAGGTCGTACCACCGCACCGAGGTTGACCTCCCCCGGCAGGTCGTAGTTCCGGGAACTGCTCTCCTCCTCAGCGCCCGCATAATCCCTGTCGATATCGATGCGCCCCCCCCTGTCAGTGAGGATGGAGGCGCCCAGGTCCACACGACCCAGCCTCATGAGCATGCCGGCCTGCAATCCCCAGCACGGCATGAACTTGGCTTCGTCGACGTACTGGGTGTTCACGGGGGCGCCCGATCCGCCGGGCCCGGTTTCCGTCAGACTCGCGGAGCACCGGGTGCTGCCGAACGCGCCCCTCCCTCCGAGGGAGAACGCAAGCCAGTCGGAAGCCCTGAGGGAGAACGCCGCGCAGGCCTCGTTGAGCCCGCCCTCCCATTCGAGGGAGCCCCTGTAGCCGTCCTGGTAGAGCGTGGAGGCATCGAGGAGGCGGCTGCGCTCGGACAGGCCCGCCGACAGGACCGCGTTCCAGGGCAGAGGGAACAGCACCGAGACGGACGGGAACCGCATGCCGCCGTCCCATGCGTCGTCATCCCCGGCCCTCCAGCCTGCGGTCCAGGTCACTCCGGTCGAGGTGCTCCAGGCGGATGTCGCCGGATTGGACATGGAGAACCCGTCGGGACTCACCAGAGCCGTAGAGACCCCGCCCATCCCGGCCGACCTGACAGTGGAGGGCAGGTATTCCGAACCCATGCCCGAAGGAGGCGGGACGAAACCCGGGTACTCGGGCGCCGACAGGGCGGCGAGAAGGAGCATCTCGAACATCATGACTCTCCTGTTCGGGGTTCTGACAGGTGCGTTCCGCTCCGACGTACCCCGGGGTCGATGACCGGTTCCATGACCGCTGTTCAGTCGCCGGCTTCGAAGGTCATGGACTCGGTACGCCCCGGGGCCCTGCAGGCCACACCGGCGCCGGCGAGCCTCGAGGCGAGTGCGGCGACCTGTTCCTTCTCGCCGTGGACCAGCACTATCTCCCTGGCGGAGGCTCCGGTCCGGGTTGCGTACTCGAACAGCCCGTCGGAGTCCGCATGAGCGGAGAAGCCGTCGATCACGGCCACGGAGGCCCTTACGGCCTGCGTCTCTCCGAAGATCCTCACGGAGGTCCGGCCTTCGGCGAGAGCTCTCCCGAGCGTGTTCTCGGCCATGAATCCCACGATGAGCACGGTGTTGGCGGGGTTCCCGAGGCCGTGCCTGAGGTGGTGAAGGATCCGCCCGTGCTCGCACATGCCCGATGCGGAGATCACGATCGAAGGGCCGCCGAGGTCGTTGAGCGCCCTGGACTCCGCGGTCGATCTTACGAAATGCAGACCGTCGAACCCGAAGGGCCCCGATCCGCTGTTGACCGCGTCGAGAGCCTCCTCGTCATAACACTCCGGGTGGAGCCTGAAGATCGAGGTCGCATCGGTGGACATCGGCGAATCCACGAAGACGGGTATCCTCGGGATCGCGGAACTGTCCCTGAGGAGCCTGAGGAAGTACAGGATCTCCTGCGTCCTGCCGACGCTGAAGGAGGGGATGATCACCCTCCCGCCGTTTCCGGCGGTCTCCCGCACGGTCTTCCGCAGGCGCTTCA
>JAKLEF010000301.1 GCA_022703195.1 Candidatus Fermentibacterota bacterium
GTTCTCGGCGCTCGCCGCATCGTCACCCATGAGGGATCGCTTCCGCCTCGCGGGATGGCTGCCCGGCCCGGAGCTCGCGGAGGTCCTGGAAGCGGCATCCGCAGCCGTGTACGCCGACCTTCCGGGGCTCGAGACCGAGCTCGGCGCGCGCACGAGGACCCTGGACTGGATCGCCCGGGGGATCCCCGTCGTGTGCACCTCCGGGTCGGAGGTGGCCGCCGAGGTCGAGTCGCACGGGCTGGGCCTGGTGGTGCCCCAGCGCGATCCGGTAGCCATGGCGGGCGCGATCCTGCGGCTGGCTTCCGATCCCGGGCTCGCATGCCGCATCTCCGAAGCCCAGGGGAGATGGCGCCTCGGTCCCGGGTCCCTGCGGGAGATCTTCGCCCCGTACCTGCAATGGGTCGGCTCCCCCGCCAGGGTGCTATCCGCGCCGTTCGGGAAGGCGCCGGTCCCGCGGTTCGGCTCCGCTGCCTATCGGATCTTCCTGTTCCGGGATCTGGCCGGGGTGTTCGGATTGTCCACGGCCCTGCGCAGGGCCCTGGGGATCCGCCACCGTGAGGCTCAGGCCCTCCGGCAGTAATCCTCCAGGAGCCTTTCCGCCATACCCTGGGCCGCGCGCTTCACCCGCCCTCCGCCGGGCGGGGTGGCGAACCGCGACAGGAGCAGGTGCCCCGAAGGCTGCCGCATCCCGTCCACCCGCCACGAAAGCCCCATGGCCGTACCCTCCGCCAGCGCCCTGAGCTGGCGCCCGCGCAGGGCCAAGGCTGCCGAGAGCGCCCAGACGGCCTGGTAAGCCATCATCAGCGGCAGCATCGAGCGGAACAGGCCGGCGGGCAGGTGCCGCCTGAGGACCAGCAGCCTGTTGCGGACGCAGTTGATCTCCTTGCCCAGAGGATTCCTCGAACCGGTGGCGGAGTGCTCGTGGGCTATCACGGCGCCCGGTTCGTACAGAACGCGCCATCCCCCCGCGTGGAGCCTGAATCCCAGGTCGACGTCCTCCATGTAGAAGACCAGCCGCTCCCAGAACAGCGTTCTGCCGTCCTCGAGGGCGTCACGGCGGACCAGGCAGGCGCCCGCGCACGGGAATGGCACATCCGCGCGGCTTGCGAATTCCGAGGCCGGGCGGCCGGACCCCCTGTCCCTGGCGAAGCCCATGTGGTCGGTTTCGCCTCCAGCCGAATCGATCAGTCCGGGGTCGCGCGAGTTCCTCATGGAGCTGGTGACGGCGCCGATCCCGTCACCGGGCCCTCCCGCAGCGCCGACAAGGGCTTCCAGCCATCCCGGGGCGGCCACGCAGTCGTTGTTGACCAGAGCGAGGAGAGGGTTCGAAGCCTCGGCAGCCGCGATGTTGTTGGCCCGCGCGAACCCCAGGTTGGAATCGAGCGCTATCAGCCTCACGGAAGGGAAGTCGCGCCCGACCATTCCCGGCGAACCGTCCGTCGAGCCGTTGTCGACCACAAGGACCTCCGCCGGGGCGGGCTCCTGGGAGAGGATGGAGGGGAGGCATCTCGCCAGCAGGTCCCTGCCTTCGTAGTTGGGGACGATCACTGTGACCGGCGCGCGGGTGCTCATCTCCAGTCAAGCCTGTAGAGGATGCGGGTATAGGTCTCGCCGCCCGAGAGGGACGTACCCCCGGGGAAGACCCAGGAACCGAGGGGCTCGAAAGCGACGCCCAGCCGGTCCTCCGAGCCTGCCAGCCGGGCGACGGCCCCGTGCGGATCGAGGATGTGGGTGGCCCCGTGTTCCCTCAGGTACGCGACGGAGGCCATTGCGTCGGCGTCGAGCCCTGGGAATCCGGACCGGGCCCCGGGCGTCACCAGGCCGCCGAGGTCGAGCAGCCCCCTGTGCCCCTCGTACCCGAAGACCCCTATCTCCTGCACGGCGACCAGCGATCCCGGAGGGGTGAGGGAGTCGAGCCCCGACGCCACCTCGCGGTAGATCTCCATGTTGGCCGCCGCGACGGCCATGTGGGGCCAGACGACCGAAGCCGAGAGCCAGATCTGCAGGGAAAGCGTGAGTACCGAGGCGGCCCCGGCACCCCGGCGCGGCACGGGCCCCGGGCCGAAGGCCGCCGACGCCAGCCCGGCGAACAGCACGGGCATCACGGGGACCAGGTAGCGAGTGGTCGCCGGGGCCCCGCCCGCGAGCAGCATGACGGACAGGATCACCGCGGGGAGGACTGCGAGGGAGATGCCTCCCGTCCTCCGCACCGATCCCTCCGGAGAGGGCCCCTTCCCGCGCACGACGGCGAAGATGGCGGCAGCGGCGAGGGGCCCGCAGGAGACGGCGAGCGATCCGGCCAGAC
>JAKLEF010000302.1 GCA_022703195.1 Candidatus Fermentibacterota bacterium
AACGCGACCGGGGACCGCGAGCGCGTAGCGGATGAACTGCATGTCGCAGAGTCCCGCATCTCGGACCTTGAGGCGAAACAAGCCGGATTACGCCGGGAGATCGCCGGCCTGAAAGAAGGCGACCTCGACCCCCTCTTCGGCTGGTACCAGGGCGACATGGCGAAGTACGTGCGGGATGTCCTCGGGCCCAAGCTCGAGGACCCGGCCCTCACGATCTTCGAGACCGATGAGGGGGGAAACTTCTGCGGGACCACCCGGAGCCTCCTCCCGCCGGCCTTCCTCATGATCGAGCAGGCCGAATTCCGGCCGACCCTCGTACCCGGAGGAGAGCAGGCCGCCGCCTACTGGGGGATCGAGCCGACCGAGCCCGGGGGGACCGAGACGGAGGCGGTCCTCCGCTGGTGCCGGATCATGCTGAAGGGGGATGACGACACCTTCGAGGACGACGGGATGTGGAATCCCCCCATCGACGTCCTTCCGCCGGAAGGGCCCGTGGAGAACCTCTGGAGCCGGGATCCGTTCGTACGGGAAGGCGTGGACGGAGCGACAGGACTCCCCGACACGTGGGGGGCTCTCCGGCTGGGGTGCGTCTCCGAGCCCGGGCCCGACAACACACCGCCCGAGCTATGCTGGTACTTCCTGCGCGAATTCGACGAGCAGGGCATGCCGATGATCGAGGACTGCCAGGCGGATCACGTCCTCGCCCTCCCCGGCGGCAGTGGCCCCGATGACTCCTGGTTCGATCTGCCCCTCGCGCACGAGCTCGATGGCGGGAAGGCTGCCATCCGGGCCGAGGTCGAGGTGCGGCTCCAGGAGCCCGATGGTCCCGGGAGCCGCCTGCAGATCATCCTCGCCGCCGTGGATGCGCAGGAGACTCACCCCGTTGCCTGGGCGGACATCGCCGATGGGGGCCAGGTGAATGCCGGTGTGAACGGCGATCCGGTCATCGCCGGTCCGGTGACCGGAGGGACATCCCTCGCCCAGAAGGGTTTCGTGCCGATCTCCTCCACCGAAGGCGTCTACACCCGCCTGGAGCTGATCCTCGACGGCGCCGCCCGACGGATCACGATCAAGGGCGACGGCGACGTCATCCTCTCCGACTCCTTCGACGCCTTCCCCGGAGGCTTCGAGGTGAACGCCCTCCGGATCTGGGCCGAGAGCGCCGGCCCTTCGAACGGGATCTACGTGAACGAGGTCGCGGTGTACCAGGGGCTTCCCCGTGCGTTCGTGCGGGGAGAGATCAACTGCGACGGCGTGATGGACATCTCCGACGCCATCGCCCTCCTCGGCCACCTGTTCCTGGGGGACGTGCCCCCGTGCTGCCGGGCGGCATCCGATGTCAACGGCGACGGCCGATCCGACATCTCCGACGCCGTCAGCTTCCTCTCCTTCCTCTTCCTCGGCCAGAGCCCTCCTCCGCTGCCCTTCCCGTCCTGCGGTCTCGACTGGGAGACCGATCTCGACTGCGCGGATTTCCCCGCCTGCTCCTGAATCCAGGTGCTCCGGCCACCTTCGCGATCACGCGATCGTCCACACCGTGCGGGCTCGCGGATGGTCGGACCTTTGCTCATCCCTATCCCGTCCCGTCCGTCTCGTTGGCTTGCCGGCGCCGGACACGGGAAAGATAAAAATCTTCACCTCGGGTGAAAAAGTTGCATTTTTCTCGACTCCGACCTCCCAGGAGGTCAAATCACCCATCTCCATTTTTCCGGCAGGCCCTGGAAGGGAGGCAGGAGTCGAAGAAGGAAGGAATCGAACCATGCACCACATCGAGAACCTGTTCCAGAGCCACCCCCACACGGCGGGCGCCGAGAACGCCAACCTCGCCAAGCTGATCCGCTCCCTGGACGAGTGCAAGGAGTCCTGCACGGCCTGCGCCGATGCCTGCCTGGCCGAGCCGAAGCCGGAGATGCTCCGCCGCTGCATCCGCCTGAACCTGGACTGCGCCGACTCCTGCACCGCCGCCGCCCGCATCCTCTCCAGGTTGACCGAGCCCGACGGGGACATCCTCCGATCGCACGTGGAGGCCTGCGCCATCGCCTGCCGGCTCTGCGGGGATGAATGCCGGAAGCACGAGACCCATCACGACCACTGCCGGATCTGCGCCGAGTCCTGCCGCCAGTGCGAGCAGGCATGCCGGCAGTACGCGAAATCGCTCGGCGTGACCGTCTGAACGAACCGGAAGGAGGCGAGGCAGATTGGGCGACAGGGATCGTGAACTGGACGGGGAGCACATCGATCCCGTGTGCGGCATGACGGTCCGTCCCGATG
>JAKLEF010000303.1 GCA_022703195.1 Candidatus Fermentibacterota bacterium
CACGGCCTCTCCGCTCAGGCACTTCCAGCCCAGCAACGTGAATTACGGACTGTTCCCCGCGCTCCCCGGCCGTACCCCTGCC
This sequence comes from Candidatus Fermentibacterota bacterium, assembly GCA_022703195.1. Taxonomy (GTDB): domain Bacteria; phylum Fermentibacterota; class Fermentibacteria; order Fermentibacterales; family Fermentibacteraceae; genus Fermentibacter. Next base: position 83 of record JAKLEF010000303.1, read on the forward strand.
AGGATGCGCAATGCCGCCTATGCCGCACGCGCCAGGGAGGCATTCGCACGCTGGATCGAGGGCGCCGGGCATCTCCTCGGGCGGCCGGTCCTGCCTTAGATTCGACCCGGTCCCGGCACGCCGGATTTCCGAAGAAAGGACGCGATGCCTCACATCCTGCTCATCCTCGCGGTCTCCTCATCCACGTTCCAGGGTGTATGGGGCGGATCCCAGGACGACTTCGCCTACGATCTCACGACGACTCCGACAGGGTTCCTCCTCGCGGGGAGAACCGATTCCTGGGCCGGGAGCAGTTCGGACGCCTGGCTCGTCAGCGTCGACGCCGGCGGCGACACGCTCTGGTCCAGGAGATACGGAGGGTACGGCCCCGACTGGGCCTACTCTATCATCCCCGTCTCGGCGGGTGGGTACCTCGTCACGGGCCGCTACGGTTCGACGACCTCGGGCGATCTCGACGGCTGGCTCATCCGGATCGACGCCCAGGGCGACACGCTGTGGTCGAGGAGCTACGGCGGGACTGGCTCGCAGACGTTCTTCAGCAGCATCGAGTCTCCGGACGGGGGCTTCATCAGCACGGGGCTGATGGCTGGCACGGGGTTCGACCTCTGGGTGCTCGGGGTGGATTCCGCTGGCGGTTTCCTCTGGCAGACCATCCTCGGCGGCTCGGCCGACGACTGCGGATACGGGATCGCACCGGGTCCCGACGGTTTCGTCGTGGCAGGCCAGACGCTGTCGTACGGGGCGGGAGACGGCGACCTCTGGCTGATCGGCTTCGACTGGGGCGGCGACAGCCTGGCCTCGGAGATCATCGGCGGGCCCTCGTTCGACTACCCCTGGTGCATCATCGCGATGCCTTCGGGCGGATACGCGGTCTCCAGCACCAGCAGGTCATACGGCGCCGGTTCCTACGACTTCTGGATCGCGAGGCTCGGCTCCGACCTCGGCCTCCAGTGGGCAAAGGCCTACGGATACAAGGACGACGACTGGTGCTACAACTGCTCGCCGGCCGGCGACGGGCTCGTCGTCACGGGGATGAGGAACGTGGGGGGCCACGAGGCCTGGCTCCTGAACCTCGACGCCTCGGGCGACACTCTCTGGACTAGGACCTACGAGACCCCGGGCCTCATGAATCGCGGGCTGGGCGTGGTCCAGGCCCCCGACGGCGGATTCGCCCTCTGCGGAGGATTGGCGGACTCGACTGACGAGGACTTCTGGCTGGTCAGGACCGACCCGGACGGGTTCTGCCCGGAGACGGGCATAGGGGACGAGGGAGGCTCGCCTTCGATGCAGGCCTTCGCGATGATCCCCAATCCCGCGCACGGGTCGTTCTCGATCTCCATCCCCGGACACGACGGGAGCCCCCTGCCTCTCGAGATCTACGACTCTGCCGGTCGTCTGGTCGCCTCCGTCGACACCCCGCAGGGCCCTCCCGGGGCCACGGGAGTCGTCTCGCCGGGATCGTCGCGGCATCTCCCCGCCGGAGTCTACATCGTCAGGCTCCCCACGCTGGACTGCCCCCCCTCGAGACTGGTCATCCTGGGCGACTGACCTGCCGGGATACTTACCCTGACGAGATTGACCGACACGAACGCCCATCATATAAACGTTCGGTTAAACCAAATGGTTGAACGGAGGAGAGCCATGCAGAAGACTGCCTCCCGGGAGGCCATCCTCGAGGCCGCCGCCCTGGAGTTCGCCGGGAAGGGCTTCGACGGCGCACGCATAGAGGGGATCGCGAAGAGGGCCGGGGCGAACAAGGCGATGCTCTACTATCACGTCGGCGACAAGAAGGCCCTGTACGACGCGGTCGTCGGGTCGATCCAGGCCCGGGGCACGGCCATGCTCGAGAAGACCATCGAAGAGGGGGGCGATCCCCGCGACATGCTTCGCAAGGCGGTAGGGGGCTTCGTCTCGATGTCCTTCGAGAACCCGGTCGCACCCGCGATCGTCCTGCGAGAGATAGCCGGAGGCGGGGCGAACATGGGCGATGGATCGGTCGAGAGGCTCGAGAACCTTCTCTCCCTCGTCCGCAGGATTGTCGAGCACGGAGTCGAATCAGGCGTGCTGAGGCCGGTCGATCCGGCCTTCGCCCAGTTCCTCGTGGCCGGCAGCGTGATGTTCCTCGCTGCGGGGATCCCGTTCAGGCGGAGGCTCGCCGAGAGGGGGGACCCTTCGGGA
>JAKLEF010000304.1 GCA_022703195.1 Candidatus Fermentibacterota bacterium
CGTCGCCCTCGCTGCGGATGGATGAGGAGAAGGCGTAGGAGCCGCCCGAGGCCTCGACTTGGCTGACCAGGGCCATCTTGAGGTCCAGGTCCTGGCTCAAGGGTAGGGCGAAGGCGTAGAGCTTTTTCCCCAGGCTACCGGTCGGGATGAAGAGCAGGACCCCGCCGGCCGCCAGGTGGGCGTGGGCGTAGGAGCCGAAATCGAGGGTCGCGGCCTGGTCCGCGGACACCGCGGCCTTGTAGCTCTTCGTCGTGGACGGTAGGGAAAGATCCATGACGCAAACCAGGAGCTCCGCGCCGGCATCGGGTAGTCCCTCGACGAGGAGGCTGCCGTCGGCGTCGAAGTCGCCGATGTAGGCGAGCTCCGCCGCCTCCGTCGAAGCGTCGACGCCCTCCGCGAGCGTCGTCCTGTCGGTATCGCGCCAGTCGTCGATACTCAGGACGGGGTTCCCGCCGGAGAGGCTCTCGACGTAGCAGAGGACGCGCCCTCCCGAGGACCTGTCCAGGTATACGCGGCCTGTAGACGCGGAGAGTCGCATCCGGACCGGGAGGTCCTCGCCGCATTCAGCATTCCAAGTGAAGGGACCGAGGTCGACGCCCGTCTCCACGGCCGTCTGCCTCCATGAGGAGGTTTTCACGTACGCATAGCTCGAGTTGGTGTTGCCATCGCTGTATGAATAGGAGTACGGCCCCGCGCCGCTCTTGTACTTCTCCGTGCTGCGGGAGAAGGAGCTGTAGGCGTCGTTGTCGTATATCGTACCGATGCCGGGATAATAGGCGCTCGTATTCTCCGAGTACTGGGAGCCTTTCGCGATGACGAGAAGGTCCTCGGAGGGCTCGACCGAGAACAGGTTGTCGGCCTCGGTCGAAGAAAGGAAGCAGCGGCCCACCCAAAATCCCAGCATGGTATCGAGGAGGATGCTGACCGTCGTCCCGTCCATCGAGCCATAGAGGCGGCGATTCGACCAGCCGAGGTAGCGCCACTTTATATCAGTGTCGCCCCTGCCCGTCCGGGCGAGCCTGAACATCGGTATGCCCTCGATCTCGACCTGGTCGGCGAGGATGACCGAGAAATCGGAGGAGGTCGAGGCGTCGGTCCCCCCGTAGAAATAATTGCAGTTCCAGGAGTAGTGGTAGGTCCACTTCGTTCCGCTCGAGAGGGCCAGCTCGAAGTCCGGAAACAGAGGCGTTACCGCGAATGCGGCGCTCGCCACCGGGGAGCTCGATCCCTCCAGGAAGGCAGCCGCCTTGATCAGGCAATCCTCGATCAGGAGGGGAGGCGACGCGGCGTCGTACAGGGGCGAGTCAGCCGTCGGGTCGGAACCGTCCCTCGTGAAGCGGATCTCGGCCCCGGCCGTGGGGCAGCTCAGGCTCAGCGCGGTGAGGGCAACCTGTAGTCCGGCCTCGGGAGATATGGCGGGCGCGGAGACCGAGACGGTCGTGCCTCCTCCCGAACCTCCGCCCGAGCCGTCCCCCCCATCCACGGTATCAGCGCCGTTCCCTCCGGCCCCCGCTCCTCCGGAGTCACCGTCGGCATCGGAAGGGCCGTTGGCTGCGGGGCAGGAAGCTAAGGCGAGCGAGAGCGACGCGATCGCGAGTAGCCAAAGGATCGTCCTGGAGCGAGACTCGGCCTTGCCAAACATACTTCCCCTCCTTGATCCGCGCGACCGGTCGAAGATGCCGGGGCGAGTAGGGGAAGCCCGAGGCCGGGCTTCCACGAATGTTAATATAAAATAACGCACTCGACGCGGGGATTCCAGCCCTATAGGGCGCCTTGCGCCGGCCGCGGCCCGGGCCCTATACTGCCCTGGCCAGAACCACGGGCGTGGAGGTGGAGTCATGCGGCGCAAGGATAGGGAGATCAGGGATCGCGCGGGCCTCGAGGCCATCGTCGCCAAGGCCGACTCGTGCCGCCTGGCCTTCGCCGCGGGAGGGGAGCCCTACATCGTGGCCCTGAACTACGGCTACGACTGGCCCGAGGGCGACTCCTTCCCGACCTTCTACTTCCACTGCGCCCGCGAGGGCCGCAAGCTCGACCTCATGCGCGCCTCGCCCCGGGTCTGCCTCCAGGCCGACTGCGACCACGAGCTCGTCGGCGGACCGGCGCCCTGCGACTGGGGCATGAAGTACGCGAGCATCGTCGGCTACGGGATCCTGCGCGAGCTGCAGGACAGCGCCGAGCGCCAGGCGGCCCTGAAGGCTATCATGCGCAAGTATGGCTGGAAGGGGGAGGGCTCCTTTAAGGAAAGCGTCCTCGGCAC
>JAKLEF010000305.1 GCA_022703195.1 Candidatus Fermentibacterota bacterium
GAACGCGAAGGTCGAGGTCTGGTAGATGGGAGTGTTCACGGACATCAGGGGATCGGGCTTCTGTCCAGCATGGACCAGCATGGTGTCGAACCGGGTGTCTCGCCTCAAGACCGTCCTCTTTCCTTGCGGACCGGCGAAATCGCCGTCAATGTGGGGATTGCGGCCCGGGGCCGCTTTCGGGAGCTTTTTCGATCGTGGCTTCGAGGATATCCAGGGGTGCCGGGCCGGTCAAGGCGGCCGGCCCGGCGGGAGAGCCGGTCAGAGCTTCCTGGCCCTGACCTTCATGCTCCAGACCCTGCCTTCGAGCTTTGCAGCCAGACCCTCCACCATCCCGCGGCTTCTGGATCCGCAGCATCCGGATCCTGCATCGCCCGCGAACTTCAGCTCCGATTCGACCATGTCCTTCATCTGCGCGCCATCGAAGACCATCCGGCCCATGACCTCGATGTCGGTCAAACCGGCCTCCGAGAGCCCGGCTAGATACTCCTTCTCGGAGATGGCTCCGGCAATGCACGAGGAGTAGAGCGCTGCGTCTTCGAGCACTTCACGGGGCAGCCTCTCGGCGACCATGTCGGATACGACCATGGTGCCGCCCTTCTTCAACACCCGGGCTATCTCCGCGAACACCCTGGGCTTCTCCGGCGAGAGGTTGATCACGCAGTTCGAGATCACCCAGTCGACCGATCCGGTCTCGACGGGCAGATCCTCGATCAGGCCCTTCCTGACCTCGATGTTGGAGAATCCCGAGGCTTCGATGTTCTCGCGTGCTTTCACGATCATTTCGTCCGTCATGTCGACCCCGATGACCCGCCCGGCCGGGCCGACCCTCCCTGCGGCCAGGAGGAGATCGATCCCAGCGCCGGAACCCAGGTCGAGGACGACCTGGCCCTCCCGGACCGCCGAGAAGGCCAGGGGATTACCGCAGCCGAACGAGTTCACGACCGCCTCCCCGGGCAGGGAGGCCAGATCCTCGTCGGAGTAGCCGGCCAGCTTCGCCGCGACGCCCTTCTGCACCGGCACTCCGCATCCGCACCCGCAGCCCGTCCCAGCAGCCACGGCACGCGCGTAGTCCTCCGAGATGCCCTTCCTTATCTCTTCGTGAGCCTTCTTCATCGATCCCGTCCTCCCGAGAACTCTGCCATCATGGGTCCGAGCAGCTCCCGGACCATGTCAGTGATCGCATCGGCCCGAACCAGCGCGAGGCAGCAGGAGTCCCCGCATCCTCTGAGGCTTACGATCGCCAGCTTGTCTCCGGGGCCGATGCCGGCCTTCTCCCTGATGTCCTTCGGCAGGACCATCTGCCCCCGGTCGTCCACCGAGACCAGTGCCTCGACCCGGCAGCATGGCTCCTCGGGACCGGGGCAGCAGGGCTTGCTGTTTTCTACGGTCATCTCAACTCCTTCGAGACCAGTCCGACATCCCGTCCACTATCCGAGCGATCCACTAAATCAGAATATGCTGATTTTTCAGAAATGTCAACAAGTATCCGGACCAGCGGATGACCAGCCCTGCGGCTGCCGGTACCTCATGGATCGAAGGCGTTCCTTAACCGTTTCCTGACAATCCGGCTCCATTCTCCGGCCGGAAGGGGGAGCAATGGATCAGAGGAAGTCCAGGATACTGTTCCTTTGCACTGGCAATTCCGCGAGGAGCCAGATGGCAGAGGGTCTTCTGAGGCACCACGCGGACGACCGCTTCGAGGCGTACAGCGCCGGACTCGATCCGAAGTGTGTGAACCCTCTCGCGGTGAGCGCCATGGCGGAGATCGGCATAGACATCTCCGGCCAGCGCTCGAAGAGTCTGTCCGAATACCTGGGCAGGATGCACTTCTCCTACGTGATCACGCTCTGCGCGAACGCCGAGAGAAGCTGCCCGGCCGTCTTCCCAGGGATGGGCAGGAGACTCCACTGGGACCTCGAGGATCCTTCCGCCGTGACGGGCACCGAGAGCGAGAGGCTCGAAGCCTTCCGCAGGGTGCGAGACGAGCTCGCCCGGCGGATCATGCGCTTCATCCCGGAAGGCGCCGGCGGCCCTGAGGGCGGCGGGTTGCGCTGAACGGCCCGCGGTGCGATACATCGATGACGAAGAACACGGAGCCGCCATGCCGGTACAGACCATGAAGAAGCATCTGATAGCCGTCGTCGACGACGAGAGGGACATACTCGACCTCGTCGAACTGCATCTGCGCCGCGCCGGGTTCGAGACCGCCCTGTTCGAGAGGTCGAAGCCCTTCCTCGACTCCCTGCCGGG
>JAKLEF010000306.1 GCA_022703195.1 Candidatus Fermentibacterota bacterium
CCGGGCCCTGTCGAGCGCCTCGCCGCGCAGCCCCTTCGCAGATGCGACGAGGGATCTGAAGTAGTCCGCAGACACCTGCTCCGACAGGCGCAGGCCCTCCTCGACCAGAATGCCCGCCCTGTCGGGGTCTCCCCGGACGAGAGCCGCCAATCCCTGGAGGATTCGCGCACGGGAGGCGGAGCTGTCGTCGGAGGCCCTCTCGAAGAAGGCGCACGCCTCTGTCAGGAGATCCTCCGCCCTGTCGAGTTCCAGCCTGCGGATCAGCGCCGAAGCCAGGCCGACCCGGCTGCTGGCCTGTCCCCACAGGTTCGGGAGCGCCGCGGCGGCATCGGCCGCGAGTTCGAACTCGCGTATCGCCCTGGCGGGTTTCGACAGGAGGACGAGGGTTTCCCCCATGTCGTTGTGCAGGAACCAGTCCATCTCCTCGGGGTGGGGGGAGGATATCCCCCTGCGGAGGCTCCGCCGGCCCGCCTCGATGTCCATCCCCGACATGTGGTACAGGACCATCTTGTGGTAGTACTGCGCATCGAGGTCGCTCCTGCCCCTGCGGAGGCTCCTCCACAGCGATGTGACCGATCCCGCCAGCCTCCCGGCCTCTTCGCTCCTGCCGAGCCTCGATGCTGCATCCAGCGCCCTCAGCAGCACCCTGAAGAGGTTCTCGCCCGAAGCGCGGGGTTCGAGGCTCGACTGGACCGCGAGGGCATCCGAAGTCCTCCCTGCGATCCTGTCCAGCTCGCCGGCCAGGGACAGGAGCGCGATCTCCTCCCCGCCCCTGCCGAGCTCGCCCGCGAGCCCCGCCGCCTCGAGGCATGCCGCCTTCGCTCGCTCGATCTCTCCTGTTCCCAGCAGGGCCTGATGGAGTCCGTTCATGCATTCCAGCAGCTTCCCGCGATCCACCTGGCCTGCGGGCAGACTGCGGAGCATTTCGACTGCCTTCCCGAAGCACGCTGCCGCCCCGCCCGCGAGCCGCTTGGCGACGGCCTTCCTGCCTGCGGCCATCCATGAATCCGCGGCAGCAGCCCGCTCGCCGGCCCTCTCGAGGCAGAGCGCAGCCCTCTCAGGCATCCCTGCGGCGCCGTACCGGGATGCAAGGGAGATGTTCGTCCGACGGGCCTCCGAAGGCCCTGCAGCTCCGGCGATCGCTGCACGATAGGCGTCGTTCCTGAAGGAGAACACCAGGGGGTCGGAGGGATCCTGAACGAGGATCCCGATTCTGGAAGCCCTGTCCAGCGAAGTGATCACCTCTCCCTCCCCGAGGCCGGTCGCCCATGCCAGGATGGGCGGATCGAAGCTCCCGACGATCAGGGACGCGGCCGAAAGGACGGTCATCTCGGACGGCTCGAGCCTCGAGAGCTTGGAGGAGATCAGCTCGCGCACCTTCGAGGGCAGCGGCCCGTCCCCCTGCCCCTCGGCCAGCCTCACGGTCCGGTCGAGCACGATGCCGCGTGATTCGCAGAGGGCTCTGAGATACTCCAGCGCGAAGAGGGGGTTGCCGCCCGAGACCCTGAAGACCTTCTCCGACAGCTCGCCCGAAACCGTCAGACCGCCGAGGCTTGCCTCCGAGAGCTCGTCCACATGGCGCCTGGAGAGGGGCTCCAGGTCAAGATCCACCGCTGCCCGGGAGCCCAGCAGGCCGACGGGGCCGGGAAGGCCTCCTGCTTCGGTCTGGAAGGTGCAGAGCACGGGGATGCCGGAGTCGCCGGAGAAGTGCAGCAGGTACGACAGGAAGGCCTCGGTGCCCCGGTCCATCCACTGGGCATCCTCGGCCACGATCACGACCGGTCGCCACCGGGTCAGGAGCGAGACCACCGCCTCCAGCAGGGCGACCTTCTCCAGAGGCCCCTCCATCTCCCCGAAGCCCTCGAAGACATCCGGCAGCACTGTCCCGAGGACCCTGGCCCATCCCGCCGGGAGCTCGGGGATGCCGAAGGCCCCTGCAGCCTTCCTTAGTGCACCGATCAGCGGAGCATAGTGCAGATCGGCGAACTCGGGCCTGCATACGAGCCCGATGCACCTGTCCGAGAGCCCCGATCTCCTGAGGGCCTCCTCCACGAGCGCGGTCTTCCCGACTCCCGGCTCGCCCCTCACCACGACGAGCTTCGAGGGAGGCCCTCCCGAGAGGATCGGAAGGATCCCTGCCGTCTCGTCGGCCCTGTCGACGAAGGCGCCGTCGGTCCAGCGGATCTGCCTGGCCGAGGTCCCGGGCCTGCACCAGCGGGAGCGCCCCGACGCCTTCGC
>JAKLEF010000307.1 GCA_022703195.1 Candidatus Fermentibacterota bacterium
TGTGGCCGTACCCGGTCTCGTAGCCGTTGCCGTGCCTGATCCTGACGAGGTTGCCGTATCCGCCGCTCGACTGCCTCACCGTGATGACCCCGTCGCCGACCGCGTAGATCTCGGTGCCCTCCGGCGCCGCATAGTCGGTCCCGTTGTGGGCCCTGCTGTAGCCCAGGACGGGATGGAGCCTCGACCCGGAGAAGGGAGAGCTGATGCGGCCGAACGGCACGGGCATCTTGAGGAACATGGTCCGGATCGATGCCCCGTCGCGGTGGTAGTGGTCGAGGACGGCGACGTCCGACGAGTCGGGGACGTGGTAGAACGGGAAGACCTCGATGGTCCTGCCGGCGGCGAAGGCGTACTTGACCGCGATGATGCGCCTGAAGCCGGTCTCCGAGGCGTCGGGGTACCTGACCTCCTCGAGGAGGATGAAGACCCTGTCGTCGGACTGGACGTCGTAGTAGAAGTCTATGTCGTACGCCAGCAGCCTGTCGGTCAGCTCGTGCTGCAGCTCGGAGATGTACGCCCAGGCCCTGGAGGAGTCCCTGCCGGTGATGATCGAACCGCTGGGAGTGAGGTCCTCCGGCAGGGCGCCGTCCCACAGGCTCTGCCAGACTGTGCTGGTGACCGTGCAGGAAACGGCTCTGATCCTCGTCCACTCCTCCTGCCTGACGTACTGCCAGGATTCCGGGCCGCCTTCGGAGCCGAAGAGGATCGAGTAGAAGCCCCTTCCGCCCCGCGGGAGGGCTCTTACCTCGACGAGCCGCCCGCGGGTGAAGGAGGCCTCTATCGTGTCGCCGGCGTGCTGAACGGACCAGCCCAGGCTGTCCCTCAGCACGGTGCAGACATCCACATAGTCGTCGCCGGTGACGCCCACGTCCCACAGGGCTCCGCCGAGGAAGCCGTCCCCTATGGTGGTCACCCTCACCTGGAGTGTATCCGCCAGTATCGCCCCGAGGGAGTCGACCATGCGGCAGAGCCTCACCCGGTCGTCGCAGAAGCTCCAGGCCGGTCCGGAATTCCAGGCGGGCGGCTCCATGAAGAACAGGGTGGCCGCTATGCCGGCCGCCACGGCGAGGATTATCCTCTTCCTCAGACGGAACAGGCTCGGCAAGACTTTATATGGCTAGGGCCCGGGTTCCGGGGAGCCCTCTCCGAAGAGCCTGTCCCCGTAGTCGCCGAGACCTGGGAGGATGTACCATCTGTCGTCCAGTTCGCGGTCGACCGCCGCCGCGATGATGAGGAGCCCGTCGAACCTGCAAAGCTCCGCAACCCCTTCCGGCGCGGCCACGACGCATGCTAGGGTGACTTCGGCCGCGCCCCTTCCGAATACGTACTCCACCACGGCCCCGGAGGTTCCCCCGGTGGCCAGCATCGGGTCGAGCACGATCACATGCCTGCCCTCGAGCGGAGGGACCGAGTCGTAGAACCAGAGCGGTTTCGCAGTGGTCTCGTCGCGCCTCACCGCCACGAAACCCACCGGAGAGCCCGGAAGAAGGTCCTGGAACGCCGGCAGCAGGCCCATGCCCGCCCTCAGGATCGGCAGCAGCACGGGGGGGGAGGTGCAGAGCTCGCCGAAGGTCTCCTCCAGAGGGGTCTTCACCTGGATAGGCGAGGTTCCGAGCCTCCTGGTGCACTCCACGGCGAGGAGGTGGCCCATGGCGCGCGACAGGGAACGGAAGGCCCCTGGCTCCGTCCTCTCGTCCCTGAGCCTGCAGAGGATGTCTCTCGCAAGGGGGTGTTCCATCTCGACGACGTGCATCCCGTCCTCCCGTCACGGGCTCCGGGGAGCCCAGTCCGTTGACAACATATCGACCGGTCCGTACTGTCCGCCAGTCGCAACCGACGGGAGGGTTCCGTGGACGTGCTGAGGGCGATGAGCGAGCGCGGGCTCGTCTTCCAGGTCACCGACGAGGACGCCATGCTCCGGCTCCTCGACCAGGAGAGGCTCGTTTTCTACGCCGGATTCGACGCAACGGCCTCGAGTCTGCACCTGGGGCACATGGTGCCGCTGATGGCGGCTTCCTGGCTACAGAAGGCCGGCCACAAGCCCCTGATCCTCGTCGGCGGCGCAACCGCGCTCGTCAGCGATCCGTCCGGCAGGAGCACGGAGCGTACGGTCGAGTCCAGGGAGACCGTCGACTCCTGGGTCGGGAGCATATCTACGCAGATGCGCAGGTTCCTCAGATTCGGCAGGGGGCCCTCCGATGCGGAACTCCTGAACAATGCCGACTGGCTCG
>JAKLEF010000308.1 GCA_022703195.1 Candidatus Fermentibacterota bacterium
TAAAGGACGCCGGCGGAGCCGCCGAGAGGGTGACCGCGATAAGGTCGCTGTGCGGTATAGGGATCCTCAGCGGAGACGATCACCTCGCGCTCGCCGAGATGGCCCTCGGAGCCGACGGGGTGATCTCCGTGGTCTCGAACGTCGCCCCGGCCGCTGTCGCGGAGATGATGAAGCTGGCATCGGAGAACAGGTACGACGCCGCGAGGCGGATCAACGACAGGCTCCACCCACTGATGGAGGCGCTCTTCCTCGAATCGAACCCGATCCCGGTCAAGTGCGCCCTGGCGATGATGGGCATGATCGCGGACGAGCTCCGGCTTCCCCTGACTCCGATGCGAGAAGATCTCAGGCCCGCCCTGTCGTCCGCCCTCCGGGCCGCCGGAGTGGCGTGACGAGGCTGATCCTCTTCGGCGGGGGCGGCCGCATGGGCAGAGCCGTGCGGGAGGCCGCCGGCCCCGGGTTCAGCATCGTGTCCGTGGTCGATCCCGCCGCCGGACCCGGCATGGATGCCCCCGTGGAGGACGCCGACGTGATAATCGATTTCTCCAGGCCGGAGGCCTTCCTCTCCCTGGATGCGCTGCTCGCCGGATCCAGGGCCGCACTCGTCTCCGGGACCACCGGCCTGGGCGGCCGGGAGCGGATGCTGCTCGAGCGCTGGTCGCGCGACCGGGCCGTGTTCCATTCCCCCAACATGAGCTACGGAGTGTATCTGCTGTCCCGGCTGGTGTTCGAGGCGGCCCGCATCTCCGGCGACAGGTACGACTTCGAGCTGGTCGAGTACCACCACAGGGGCAAGCAGGACAGCCCCAGCGGAACCGCCCTCAGGCTCCTGGAAGCCTGGAAGGCCGGCACCGGCAGGGATCTCAGGCTCACCAGCGGAAGGTCGGGGACATCCTCCCAGAGGGATCCCGACGAGGCCGGCGTCTTCTCGGTGCGTGGCGGCGACGTGGCGGGGGACCACGAGGTGAACCTCCTCGGCGACGGAGACAGGCTGGTCCTCGCGCACAGGTCCTCCGGGCGCCGGACATTCGCGCTCGGGGCGCTCATGGCCGCCGAGGCCATAGTGGGGAAGCCGGCGGGCCTCTATGGGATGGACGATCTCGCGGAGTGGAGGGGAGGCTGCATCTGAAGAGGCAGCCGGCCGTATCCGGCCTCTTCTACCCTTCCGTCCCGGGGACCCTCAGATCGCAGGTCGAGGGTTTCCTCCGGAATGCGCGCATGGAGCCCGGCCCAGGCGTGACAGGGCTGGTGTGCCCGCATGCGGGATACGTCTATTCCGGATCGGTGGCCGGCATGGCGTATGCCTCGGCCCCCTCCGGGATCAGGTCCGTGGTCGTGCTGGCTCCGTGCCACAGATACCCGGTGCGCACGGTGTCGGTCTTCGGAGGAGAATCGTATGTGACTCCCCTGGGAGAGGCCGCAGCGGATCGCGATCTCGTCGAACATCTCTCGGGGATGGGGCACGGCTGGACCATCCAGGCTCATTCCGCCGAGCACGCGGAGGAGGTCCAGATACCGTTCATCCAGGTGAAATGGCCGGGGGCGGCCGTGACGCCGGTCCTCATGGGGACGATCGATCCCGCCTTCTGCCGGGGCTTCGCCCGCGACCTCCACGCCGCGATCGGCGGGGATCAGGACATCCTGGTGGTCGCGTCATCGGATCTCTCGCACTACCACCCCCTGGCCGAGGCGAACGCCATGGACGGGATCCTGATGGACGACTTCCGGAGGCGCGACCCTTCGGCGCTGTCGCGGCACGTGGGGGAGGGCTCGTCCGAGGCCTGCGGAGCCGGACCGATCCTGACCCTGCTGTACCTGTCCGAGCTGAGGCACCCGGGCGGATACGAAGCGGAGATCGTCGGGTATTCGACTTCGGCCTCCGCCTCCGGAGACGCTGGAGCCGTGGTAGGGTACATGGCCGGAACCGTCGGGAGGCGGCCCTGTGCTTGACGAGGCGTCCCGGTCGGCGCTCCTCCGCGCCGCGCGGGAGGCCGTGAGGGCCGCCGCGACCGGCTCCGCCCCCCCCGTCCCGCCCGAGCTCCCGGGATGCGGCGGTTACGCGGACGCGGGAGCCTTCGTGACCCTGACCTCGAAGGGGGATCTCAGGGGCTGCATAGGCCTCTTCAGGGGCAAAGGCAGCCTGGGGAGGACCGTCGTCGCGATGGCCGCCGCCGCCGCAGTGGACGAC
>JAKLEF010000309.1 GCA_022703195.1 Candidatus Fermentibacterota bacterium
CTGTCCGTACACCGTGTTACTCATGATAGAAACCTATATACCGGATGCGTGCAGGGCGTCAAGCCCCGCTCAGCCCGCCTTGACCATGCGGGCGAACTCGCGCCCGCGCTCGCGCAGCAGCTTGGCCAGCAGCTCGCTCTTCTCGACCGAGACCGTGCCGACCAGGACCGGCTGCCTGGACGAATGCAGGGCGGCCACCTCGTCGATCACCGCGGCGTACTTCTCGCGCTTGGTCTTGTAGACCCTGTCGTTGTGGTCGCGGCGCACGACGGGCACGTTGGTCGGGATGACCACCACATCGAGGTCGTATATCGACTCGAACTCGGAGGCCTCCGTCTCTGCGGTTCCCGTCATGCCCGACAGCTTGTCGTACATCCTGAAGTAGTTCTGGATGGTGATGGTGGCGAGGGTCTGGGTCTCGGACCTGACCTCGACGTTCTCCTTGGCCTCCAGTGCCTCGTGCAGGCCGTCGCTGAAACGCCTCCCGGGCATGAGCCTCCCGGTGAACTGGTCGACTATCACGACCCGCCCCTGGTCCACGACGTACTCGACGTCCTTCTCGTACATCTGGAAGGCCCTCAGGAGCTGGTCGATGGCGTGGAGGGCCTCGGCCTTCCTGGTCTGCCCCTCCAGCGCCTCCTGTCTGCGCTTCAGCTTCTCGTCGTCGGGGATCGGCAGGGCGTCTATCTCGCCGATGATCTCGGATACATCCCTCAGGAGGAAGAAGTCGGGATCCTCGGGAGAAAGGAGCTTCCTGCCCATCTCGGAGAGGTTCACCGAGCGCTCCCTCTCGTCCATCGCGAAGTACAGGTCCTCGTCGAGCTTCCCGAAGGCCTTGTCGCGCAGCTTCTCCGCCTCGGTCCTCTGGAGCTCCCTCAGCCTGTCGGGATCCTGCAGGGACTTCTGGAGCCTCCGGTGCTTCGGCGCCCCCCTCCGGGCCTTGAGGTAGAGCTCGGCCGCCCCGTGTTCCTCGCCCGCATCCCAGAGGCGGTCGGCCTCGGCGACTATGCCGCCTATCAGTTCGCTCTGCTTCGAGACCAGCCTTCCGACAGCGCCCCTGTAGTCCTTGTACTGCGTGGCCGTCCTGGCCACGGGACCGCTGATGATCAGGGGGGTGCGGGCCTCGTCCACGAGGACGCTGTCGACCTCGTCCACTATGCAGTAGCGGAAGCCCCTGTGGACGCGGTCCTCCAGCCTCACGGCCATGTTGTCGCGGAGGTAGTCGAAACCGAACTCGTTGTTCGTGCCGTAGGTGATGTCGCAGGAATAGGCAGCCCTGCGCTCCGGAGGGGTCATCCCCTGCTGGATGCAGCCTACGGTCAGGCCCAGGAATTCGTACACGGGCCCCATCCACTGGGAGTCCCTCAGGGCCAGGTAGTCGTTCACCGTCACCAGGTGGGCGCCCCTGCCGACGGGCATCCCTTCGATCGGCTCGAAGGTCCAGCGAGCGGGATCGGAGCCCCATTCACGCTCCGCCAGGGCCGCCCATCGCTCGTCGAGCGGGAGGGCGTTCAGGTACATGGGCATCACTGCGACCAGGGTCTTGCCCTCGCCGGTGGCCATCTCGGCTATCCTGCCCTCGTGGAGGACGATGCCGCCCATGAGCTGCACGTCGTAGGGCACCATGTTCCACTGGGTGTCGCGCCCCGTCACCTTCCAGGAGCGCCCGCAGAGCCTCCGGCAGGCCTCCCTGACGGTCGCGAAGGCCTCGCAGAGTATGTCGTCGAGGGTCTCCCCCTCCGCGAGCCTGCGTCTGAAGACGGCGGTGGAGCCCGCGAGCTCCGCGTCCGTCATGGCGGCGATCCGGTCGGAGAGCGCGTTCATCTCGTCGACCAGAGGGCGCATCCTCCGGACGTGCTTTCTCTGTCTGTCGCCGAAGAGGGTCTTCAGGAAGCCGGTGATCAAGTCAGTCCTCCGCTATGAAATGCCGGGCCAGCGCGTATCCAGCGGCCGTGCCGGCCAGGTCGGCGAGAAGGTCCCATGGGTCGACGCTTCCGCCATCGCGGGCGTCCCATATCTCCTTGGCCACGCCGAGCCCCAGGGCGAACGCGGCACCCGCGGCCTCCGGGGAGCCTCCTCCGGCGTCGCAGTGCCCGGCTACCCCGGAGGCCGTGCAGCCCGCATCGGCGGATATGACCGCGTGCAGCACCCTGTCCTCCCTGGCGAGCTGGCAGCCCGTGGAGGG
>JAKLEF010000031.1 GCA_022703195.1 Candidatus Fermentibacterota bacterium
CCGGCAGTACATGTGGGTCTTGAACTTGCACATGTTGACCAGGACGTCGTACTCGAGAACCGGTTTCGCGATGCGGTACGTCCTGCCTCCAGCCTCGAGCTCCACGCTGCCGGCCCGCTCGAAGGAGACCAGCTCGACTCCGGGATCCCCGACCAGCGGTTCGAACCCGCAGTTCCTCCAGTAGCGCTCTATGCCTCCTATGGCTCCGCCCGGGCTGTCGCCGACAGCCACGCTGCACCCCCGCGCCTTGAAGAGCAGGGCCATCGCGGCGACGACCTCGGGGTGGGTCGTGATGCCCCGCGAAGGGTCCTTCGCGGCCAGCATGTTGACCTTGAGGAGCACCCTCGCGCCGGGCAAGGCCTTCGCGGGCCACCCGCCGGCGGCCTCCACCATCCCTGCCAGCACGGGCGCGAGCTCGTCCCTGTCGTACCGGAGCCCCTGGCGCAGGCAGACGTCACTCATGCATCTCTCCGATCCAGCCGGGCACTTCCATCCCGGCGAGAGCCAGCTCCCTCCCGGCTATGTGCGCAAGCCTCCCGGGCCAGGAGTAGCCCTCGGCATGGCTGCGGCAGGCGGCCGGGTCGGGAGGGTCGTCCAGGATGCCCGCAACTGCTTCCGCGAGGGCTTCGGGAGAGGCCTGCCCGACCGCCCTCGATATCTCCGCGGGGAAAGTGTCCATGAGGCCGCTCCCTGCCAGCCCGACAACCGGGACTCCGCTCGCGAGGGCTTCGAGGAATGTCAGGCCCAGCGTCTCGGCCGGGGCGGCGGAGAGCAGCACGCTCGCATCCCTGTAGACTCCGGCGAGGCGCCCTGGGTCCAGGAACCTGAGATAGGAGACGCCGGGATAGAGCCGCGCGGCCTCCAGGGCCCTCTCCCTCATGATCCCGTCCCCAACGACGACCAGCTTCGCCCTCCTCCTGCGCGACAGGATGGAGAACGCCTCTAGGACCGTATCGAATCCCTTCTCGCGCGTCAGCCTTCCCACGAAGAGGATGACCGGATCGCCCTCCCGGGGGGCGCCGGGCCTGAAGAGGCCCGTGTCGACCCCGAGCGGGGCCAGCTCCGTGTTGACGATCCCGCGGGATGCCAGGACATCCCTGACCAGCGGGGATGCCACGAAGACCCTTCTGCTGTCAGCATAGACGGACCTCAGGTAGGCCCAGCCCGCCTTCTCGAGGGCGCTCCTCAGGGCGGACCGCCGGGCCCCGAACAGGGCCTCGGTGTAGGAAAGCGGGAAGAAGGCATGATAATAGTCGAACACGGGCCTTCCCGAGTCCCTGGACCAGACTGACAGCGCCTTCCTCAGCCTGAACGGGCACCCCCCCTCGGCCAGATCGGGCTTCCATTTCTCCAGGAAGGCCAGTGCCGGGCCCAGGGAGACCGGGGTGCGGTATCCCGGCGAGAAGAAGAGGGAGGGCGACCTCACGGTGGCGGTCGAGAGCATCCCGTCCGTCACGAGGCCGCTTCCGGCGCCCGGGATCACGAGGAGATGGCTCACGTCGCCCGGGAGGCCGCCCAGCCAGGCCCGCTTGTGCTCGAGATAGCGCCTGACGCCGCCTCCCGCCGCGCTCCAGAACATGGTCGCGTCGCAGAGGCGCATGTCTTCAGGGGATGGTGGGGCAGTTGCCGAAGGCCGGCGCCATGACCCTGTTCTTGCCGGCTCTCTTGCCCATGTACATGCGCTTGTCGGCTATGTCGAGCAGCCTTTCCCTGTCGCTGACGTCCGAAGGGAAGGTGGCCACGCCGATGCTTACGCTCACGCAGCCGAGGGGCTGGTCGGCGGCGTGGGGGATCTCCGGGTTGTTGTCGAGCACCATCTGCCTGATCCTCTCGGCTATCTCGGCGGCCACCCTGCCGCCGGTGAGCGGGAGGATGCTGACGAACTCCTCTCCCCCGTACCTGACTAGCGTGTCGATCTTCTCCCTGAGGGCTCCGGAGATGGTCCGGGCCAGTGTGCGGAGGAGGGTGTTGCCCATGGGATGGCCGAAGTGGTCGTTGTAGTTCTTGAAATCGTCGACGTCTATCATCAGGAGGGAGCACTCGTAGTTGTACCTCGTCGCCCTCTCGAGCTCCTCCCGTATCCTCTCCTCGTAGAACCTGAGGTTCCTCAGATTCGTGAGCCTGTCCCTCTGGGCGGCCTCCCATGCCCGGGCGTGGAGCCTGGCGTTCTCGACCGCGGTGGCGGCGTTGTTGGCCAGGCTGGATACCCTGCGCACCGAGTCTGTGTCGAACCTGTTCCTCCTCCGGCTCTGGATGTCGATCACGCCCGTGGCCTTGTCCTGTATCAGCATGGGGACGGCGATCTCGCTCCGCGTGGTGTTGAAGTCCTCTATGTACCTGGGTTCCTGCGAGACATCGGGGATGTTGAGCACCCTGGCGCCCATGAAGGCCCCTCCGATGATCCCGAGCATCGACAGGTTCCTCGACCTGGGCTCCTCCCGCACCGAGTCGTACATGGGGCCCGAGAGCAGGACGGGGTGCTCGAGGCCGGGCTCATCCGCCGAATAGCCGCAGCCGGCCTTCACGACGAGCTTCTCGGGGACTCCCGAATCCGAGTCATCCTCGGGGAGCAGTATCGAGATGTTCTCCTCGGGATAGAACAGCCTCAGGCTCCGGAGCAGGAGGTCGCAGATCTCGTCCAGCTCCAGGGTCGAGTTGAGGTCCCTCCCGATCCTCGACATCATCTCCAGCTCCTCGTTGCGCTGCTTCAGATCCGATCTCAGGGTCTGCTCCTCGGTGACGTCCACGGCCAGGAGGACTGCGCCGGTGATCCGGCCTCCGCTGCGGTAGGGGACGAAGCGCAGGTTGAGGATGACGGAACCGCCGCCGGGCCTGTTCAGCGCCACCCCGTCCTCGACGCAGGACCTGCCCTCGAGCAGGACCTTGCCGAGCATCTCCAGGCGGCCCCCGCCCGCGACGGCAGGGGCGGCATCCGACAGGGTGCGCCCCAGAAGGGCGGACGGCTTGAGACCCATGAGGGACTCCGTCCCGATCGCCTCGGTGATGCGCCCCGACTGGTCTATCATTATCAGGGACGAGCCGAGGCTCGAGAGGACGATCGAGTTCTGATCCCTCGCCGCCGCAATCTCCTCCTGGTCCATCACGTTGCGGAGCACGCACGCCGCCCTTACGCAGAAGTCCTTCAGGGCATCGAGGTCGTCGGGTCCCATGGGCCTCTCCGTGACATGGCAGTCGCATCTCACGACGCCCATGACGCCTGCGGAGTCGGCAAGCGGGGTGTCGACGTAGTCGGTCGATCCGGCCCACGAGAGCCTGATCTCGGGGATCCCGACCTCGGTCGACCGCACCTGCCTCCTCTCCCGGATCGCAATGGCCACCGGGAGCCCCTCGACCGACGAGAGCCTGGTAGCCTGCTGCTGCATGTCCGGGGGCACCCCCCGCCCGAGGGCGGCTTCGATGCGGAGCTCGCCGGGCTCGCGGAGGAACTGGAAGACCTGCACCCTGTCGAAGCCCAGGTCGGTGAGCACGCCCGATGCGATGTTCCTGAATACTTCGTGCACCGAGGGGCTCATGCCCATCTCCGGCATGAGGTCCTGCATGGCTTCGAGCCTGTCCAGCCTCTTCTCGAGAACTCCGGTGAGCTCCTCGAGGATCGAGACCCTGTCGGGGAAGGACCCCGGGGAGAGGTTAGCCTGGGGGCGTCCGCTGGCCGAGTCCAGCAGCCCGACGCATTTCTCCACGAACTCGCGCGGCTCGATGGGCATGTCAAGGGTCATGTCTGCCCCCGCCCTGCGGGCCCTCGAGGCGGTGAGCCTGTCCTGGCGAGGGAGGAGGACGGCGGTCTTCAGCCCGCTGAAGGCCGGATGGCTGCGCAGGTACCTGACGACCCTCAGGGCGCCGAGTCCCGGGAGGTAGAAGCCGCACAGGACGAGGTCCGGCATGATCTGCCAGGCCTTCCTGATGGCTTCGATCCCGTCCGGGACGGTATCCGCATGAAGGCCCTCCATGCGGAGGGCCTTCGACAGCATCAGGGCGAGCTCGGCATCGCTCTCGGCGATGACTATGCGCTGGTTCCTCTCTATCACTTGGCCTTTTCGAGAACCGACTGGGCCGCCGCCAGCCTCGCCACGGGCACCCTGTAGGGCGAGCAGGAGACGTAGTCGAGTCCCACGGAGTTGAAGAACCTGATCGAGGAGGGATCCCCCCCGTGTTCGCCGCATACCCCGAGCTTGAGCCCTGGCTTCTCGGCGCGGCCGCGTTCGACGGCCAGCCTGACCAGTTCTCCGACACCCTCCTCGTCTATCGAGGCGAAAGGATCCTTTTCGTAGATGCCCATCCTGACGTAGTCGCCGAGGAACTTGCCGGCGTCGTCGCGCGAGAACCCGCAGCCCATCTGGGTGAGGTCGTTGGTCCCGAAGCTGAAGAAGTCTGCGTGCACCGCCACTCTGCCGGCATCGACCGCGGCCCTGGGGACCTCGATCATGGTTCCGATCCTGTAGGCGATGAAGTCGGCGGGCCTGCCCCTCTCGGCGAGCACTGCGTCGATGACCGCCTGTGCCCTCTCCCTCGAGATCCGCAGTTCGGCGGGATGGCCCACCAGCGGGATCATGATCTCCGGCAGTACCTTGATCCCCCTGTCGGCGCAGTCGATGGCGGCCTCCATTATGGCCCTCACCTGCATGTCCGAGACCTCGGGATAGGTCAGGCCGAGCCTGATGCCCCTGTGCCCGAGCATGGGATTGAACTCGTGGAGGGTCTCCACGACCTGCCTGATCTTCTCGACGGGCACTCCCATCACCCCGGCCATCTCCTGCTGGCCCTCAGCGTCGTGCGGGAGGAACTCGTGCAGGGGCGGGTCGAGCAGCCTGATGTTGCAGGGCCTGCCGGCAAGGGCGGTGAAGATGCCGTCGAAATCGCTCCTCTGCAGGGGGAGCAGCTCGGCAAGGGCCTCGGTATAGGTGGCGAGAGGGGCTTCTAGCCTCTTCCGGAGGACGTCGTTCGACGGATCCGCCTCGATCTGCTCGCGCAGCCTCTTCACCTCGTCGGCCACGAGGATGAGCTTCCTGAAGGAGATGATCCTGTCGCCCTCGAAGAACATGTGCTCGGTGCGGCACAGCCCGATGCCCTGGGCGCCGAACAGGACGGCCATCTCGGTGTCGCGAGGGGTGTCTGCGTTGGTCCTGACCCCGAGCCTCCGCACCTCGTCGGCCCATCCCGCGAGCCTGCTGTAGTTCGCGTACAGCTTCGACTCGGACGCCGGCATCATGCCCCTGAGGACCTGCACGATCTCGGACGGCTTCACGTCCACCGCTCCCAGGAACACCTCGCCGGTGAACCCGTCGATGGCCACCAGGTCGCCTTCCCTGATGCAGACGTCGCCGCAGGTGATAGTCTTCGTCGAGGCGTCCACGTGAAGCTCGCTCGCGCCGGCCACGCAGGGCGCGCCCATCCCCCTGGCCACCACGGCCGCGTGGGAGGTCATGCCTCCGCGCGCGGTGAGTATTCCCTTCGCCACGGCCATGCCGCCGATGTCCTCGGGGCTGGTCTCGAGGCGGCAGAGGATGACGCTCTCGCCCCTGGAAGCCCAGGCTTCGGCATCCTCGGCGGAGAAGACCGCCTTGCCGGAGGCGCCGCCGGGCGAGGCGTTGAGACCCTTCGTGAGGAGCCTGGCCTTCTCCTTGCTCTTCCTGTCGAGCACGGGGGCGAAGAGCTGGTTGAAGCTGCCTGCGGGTACTCGCATCAGGGCGGTATCCCTGTCGATCAGGCCCTCGTCGACCATGTCCACGGCGGCGTTCAGCGCGGCGAAGATGGTCCTCTTGCCGGACCTGGTCTGCAGCATGAACAGCCTGCCGTTCTCGATGGTGAACTCGATGTCCTGCATGTCCCTGTAGTGGGATTCCAGCTTGCTGCGGACATCGAGGAGCTGGGCATAGATGGCAGGATTCTGCGCGCCGAGGGTGGATATCGGCTGGGGGGTCCTGATGCCTGCCACGACGTCCTCGCCCTGGGCGTTCATCAGATATTCGCCGTAGAAGACGTTGTCGCCGTTCGCGGGGTCGCGGGTGAAGCAGACTCCCGTGCCGGAATCGTCGCCGAGGTTGCCGAACACCATGGTCTGCACGTTGACGGCCGTGCCGGTGAGGCCGCGGATGTCGTTTAGCTGGCGGTAGCGTATGGCCCTGGGGTTGTTCCACGAGCCGAAGACCGCGTCGATGGAGTGCCTGAGCTGGACCCAGGGATCGGTCGGGAAGTCCTCGCCGACATGCTTCCTGTAGAGCTCGCGGTACAGGGCGACCACCCGCTTCATGTCCTCCACGTCGAGATCCGTGTCCTGCCTCACGCCCCTGGCGTCCTTCACGGACTGGAGGGCGAGCTCGAAATCGTGGTGCGGGACTCCCATGACGACGTCGCCGAACATCTGCATGAAGCGCCTGTAGGAGTCCCAGGCGAAACGGGGATTCCCGCTGCGCTTCGCGAGTGCTTCGAGGGTGGCCTCGTTCATCCCGAGGTTGAGGACCGTGTCCATCATGCCGGGCATGGAGACGGCAGCACCGCTCCTGACCGATACCAGGAGGGGGTTCGCGGGATCGCCCATGCGCTTGCCAGTGGCCTCCTCGAGCTCGGTGAGCTTGCCCCTGATCTCGGCTTCGAGCCCCTCGGGCCAGTTCCTGCCCGCCTTGTAGAAGGAGTCGCAGGCTTCCGTCGAGATGGTGAAGCCGGGGGGGACGGGCAGGCCCAGGCGCGACATCTCCGCCAGGTTCGCCCCCTTGCCGCCGAGAAGGTTCTTCTGATCCCTGCTGCCCTCTGTCCTGCCTGCGCCGAAGAAGTAGACGTATTTCACCGGGACCGCCAATCGGTTGTTAGGGACTACACTGCGCTGCGGCGGCGGGGAAGCCGCCTCAGAATGCTAGTATCGGATTATAACCAAGGAATGCAGCCGGGCGGCAACTACCCCCGGCGGGTCCTGCCCTTCCACATCCACGCAACGAACTCCTCCAGCTCGGTGCGCTCGGAGTCGGTCTGGGGCGTGGAGCGCGAGAGCACCCACTCGACCGCGTCGGCGGGGGAGGAGAAGTCGCCGAGCCGGGCGGCCAGGGATGCGAGCACGTCCGAAAGCCCGCTGCTCTTCACCCGCAGGAGCAGGTCGCGGCCTTCGCTGGCGGTGCGGGCCAGCAGGTCGGCCCTGTTGAAGGCCTCGAGGTCGACGGCGCGGGACAGCTCGGCGAAGCGCTGCTTGAGCCTGCTCTCGGATACGCCGTACTCCGCGGCCAGCTCCTCCTGCGTGTAGTGCGGACCGTTCATGGTGACGGCATACTCGAGGGCGGCCGCCCAGATCGCCGGCTTCCTGCCGGCGGGCGCGCTCCCTCTCGATTCGAGGAAGGCATCCCAGAGGGCCCGCGCCTTTTCGGCCAGCTCCCTGCCGTACCCGTGGACCTGCATCATCCCCGCGGCCATCCCGGGGACCATGTCCCTGTCGCCGGCTGCTGGGTCCTGCACGGACATGGCCCTGCGCTTCGTAGAGACGCGGAGAGCCTCTATGCGGAGTAGGGTGTGCTCGATCCGGGAGTCGAAGGGAGCAAGGTCGCGGGCCTGTATGAGCAGGTGGAGGCTCTCCTCCAGCCTGCCGCGCTTGGCCTCGAGCAGCGCCAGGTAGGCGAGGGTCGCGGGAACGCTGTTCTGCTCGCGCCTGGCGACGGCCAGCAGCGCCCTCTCGGCTTCGGGGTCCCTGTCCAGGAGCAGCAGGGACAGGCCCAGCTTCCTGCGGGCGTCGAGGTCCTCGGGACAGGATTTGACGTACTCCTCGAGGCATTCCCTCGCCGGGTCGAACCAGTCGAGCCGCAGGAAGACGTCCGAAGCCAGGAGCAGGGAGGCGGGGCCCGGCACCCCGTGCCACTGGAAGCCCGCCATCCTCTGAGCGGCGTCCCTCGCCCTGCCTTCGATCAGATCGAGCCTGGAGACGGAGAGGATCGCGAGGTCCTCGTCGGGCGTGGCCTTGACCGCGGGATCTGCAAGGAGCCTCTCGAGGCCCTCCCTCTCGCCCTCCGGGTCGCCCCGGTCCCTGGCCCCCTCGATCTCCTTCCATAGCCACCGGATCTTGCCCAGCGACTCCTCGGCACTCATCGGATCCCTGCTCCTCCCGCGCCCGTTTCCTTCCGCCTCACCTCACGACCGCAAGCACCCCGGAAAGGCCGGTCTCGCTCTCGAACGACGAGGTTCCCGTTGTCACGGCCCCGATGAAGTAGATGTAGGCACCCGTGGCGGGTTCGTCGCCGTCGGCGTCCATGCCGTCCCACAGGATCTGGTTGTACCCCTGCGAGCACTGCGCGTCGATCGTCCTGATGCACCTGCCCGCGATGGTGTGGATCGAAACCCTGACGGCCGCGTCCTCGGAGAGCCTGAAACTGAAGCAGCGCAAGCCATTTCCTGGATTAGGGTAGACGAGGGCCTCCGAGATCGACACGCTGCCCTCCTCCCTCACGGAAACGAGGAGTGTGTCGCTCGAGCCGTTGCCGACGCCGTCGAAGCTCCAGAGGATGAGCCTGTGCTCGCCGACGGAGAGCGACCCGGTGCCGCACTCCAGGAGCCCTTCGGTGGTGCTCCCCTGCAGGTAGGAGAAGTAGTCGCCGACATCGCTGCCGGTGGCATCGACGAACAGGGTGAGCTGCCTCCCCGGGCCGCCCAGGAAGCATATGCCGGACGGATCGGAGATCGCCGCCCTGACCGTCGCCCCGCCGGAGACCTCAGGGTGCTCCACGCCCTCCTGGCCTGCGATCCACATATCGGCCTCCGGGCCCTCGTAGTCGCCTCCGGCGGGAGTCCCCTGCGCCACGGGCACCGGATCGGCCCCGCCGGCATCCACGTCGGAAGGCGCGGGCACCGAGCCTCCGGCGCGCCCGTAAGGTCCGGCGACCGACTGCACCGGCAGGATGCAGTCGAGCTCGAACGTCCCCCCCGTCACGGGTGCGCTGCCCCGGAAGGCCGCCCCGCCGTACTTCAGGTACTCTATCTCGCTTCCCAGCCTGCAGATGTAGGTGACGGGGCTTGAGGACTCCATGACCGTGACGAACGCGGAGCCCGCCCCCTGCCTGCAGGTCCCGGAGACGTGGTTCGTCTCGCCGGTGCGCAGGGTGTCGGAGTACGGCCGGGGCATGGCTCCAGGCAGGGCGGGCGGGGTCGAGCCGTCGCCGAACATCACGTAGACCCTGTTGTTCAGGCCCGAGTACCCGGCCGAGAGCTTGGCGGCAAGCAGGCAGGAGGCCATCGAGGCCCCGTCACCGGACAGGACGGCCTCGGTGAAGGCGGCGAGAAGCGCCTCGTTGAGCGTCCCGGCGGTGTCGAAGGTGGCGCCGATGCCCGCTATGGCGCCGCCCAGCGGGGCGGTCGTCACCGACTGGGCCAGGCAGTCCCACGCCGGATCCTGGAACTGGCCCACCCTGCATGAGCCGAAGAAGGCGACGGGCAGGCGGTCGGAATTCTCGAGCAGACCGACGTCCTCCATGTAGAACAGCCCTTCGTCGGCAAGCTGGTCGAAGCTGCCATGCCCGAGAAAGCTCACCATAAGGGCGCCTTCCGACCAGAGCTCGATGAAGTCGGCCCGGGCCGCGGGCTTCTTCCACAGGTCGTCGAACGGGTAGAAGATGAGGTAGTGCTTCACCGGCCTGAACGCCGCGGGGAGGCTGTGCTCCAGGATGTACTCCATGCTATCGGTGTGGTACGGCTCGTCGAACGAGCTCTTGCTGGAGCGCTCGTCGTCGGCCGCCCCGATCACGCGGGTCTGCCATGTCCCGCCGTATTCACCCGACCTGTAGGATTGCGACCTGGACGCGATCGCGGCGAATCCTGAACGCTCCGAGGTGCAGATGCGCGACACTGCGAACTGCGGCAGGTCGGCGCCCTCGGTCATGGCGTAGATGTCGTCCTGGAAGAAGTCGCCGGGGGAATGCAGCGCGTCGATGAGGCTGATCCTCGAGCTGATCCTGTTCCGGGGATCGAAGTGGCCGCTGCCGCAGAGGATGACGTCGACTGGGACCGGGTCCCAGTTGTCGAGGACGTAATCCAGGAAGGCCACCACGGCGTAGGGGTCCCTGACGCCGCCGTCGAACTCGTCGTAGATCTCCTCGAGCGATACCGCAGCATTCGAGGCGGCTGGATCGAAAAGGGCCTCCACGTCGTCGACATATCCTCCTGGGTGGATGTAGAGCCTCTCGGCCCCGCCCTGCCAGGCGAGAAGCCTTCCCGGCTCGGCGTATTCGATCGAGGCGGGGGTCATCACACCGCCGGGGGGCACGGCCCATATCTCGCGGGAGGTCCATCCCGCCGGGATGTCTATCTCGAAGGACGAACCCGTCCAGCCCTCCAGGAGGGCGGCCGTCGTATCGCTCCCGGTAGCGAACAGCATTGCTCCGTCGAGGCTCCCGTCCCAGTCGATCCTGTGGCGCATGCCCGGAGACAGGCGCTCGATGGGGATCTGGACCTGGCCTGCTCCGTGGAATCCCGCGGATGCGTGGGGGAAGACCTCGAACCAGTCCATGAAGACGTCGTCGGATGACGGGTTGTGCACTACTCCGAGCGACAGCGTGTTGGGGCCGTCATGCAGGTTGAAGGCCGCGGCGGTGAGCGGGAGTGTGCCCACGCCCGTCCAGGCTGCATCAGCGATGGTGGTCTGGTTGATCTGCACCACTACGCGGTGATCACCTGGATCGGTCGCGTACAGGCTGAGCCTGACCGTCCCGAAGCCGTCGGAGGCGTCTGGGATCGAGAATTCGTGGTAGAACCACTGGGTTCCCGAACCCAGGGCCGAGTCCCACACCCAGTCGCCGGGGACGAGATCGGGCTTCCGGGTGACGTCCTTCTCGAAGTGGAGCCTGGCCGGGAGATCGCCCTGAACTGCGGGCGCACCCGATTGTCCGGCGTCGAGGATGTCCATCCGGGCGCCTGGTTCTCCTCCCCATGTCAGCCAGTAGACGTTGCGGCCCGAGAACTGGTGCATGAAGTGGGCCGGGAGGCTGTCGCCGTCGGAGGCCCACCACGAGAGCCCGCGGGCAAAGAAGTAGATGCTGTCGGCCTCGTCGAAGGTTCCGTCACCGCCGTCGCTCACGAGGATTGGAACGGCGCGGGGCGAATAGGTGCTGTCCCAGGGAGACGGCCCCATCATCCTGCCCCTGCCTGTGAACATGGACAGCGTGGATGAGGAGGAACCGCAGGCCTGGGGGATCATGCCGCCGGTGACGGCGTGGACACCGGCTGTATCTACACCGATCCTCGCCCAGGGGAGGCCCATGAACGGGCTCTCCCGGGTCGCGCCCCGGGTCGTCGCCCGCCAGGCCCTGTCGGTGCCGGTGAAGAGCCTCAGGAGATCGCCCTCTGCTCCGGTGACCGCAGTCGGCCTGGAGGCTGATCCGTGATCCAGGACGATCCGCAGGGAGGACGCCGTCAGGAGCGAACCTCCCGAGAGGATCACGGGATAGAGGGATACCCTGGCGAGGCTGAACCCCCTGAAGCTCGATATCCCTTCGAGCCCGCCCCAGTCACCTGGGAGCCCGGATGGGTCGGCGACGACGAATTCATCGCCTCCGCCCGCGGGGAGGACCCTGCAGACCGAGCCATCCATCCCGGCTGTCCCGAGAGCCTCGACCCTGAGGACGGGTTCTGAACCCGGAGGTATCGGCAG
>JAKLEF010000310.1 GCA_022703195.1 Candidatus Fermentibacterota bacterium
GCCGGCAGGATCGGATATGATCCATGCTTCACCAGGTCGCTCCTGCAAGGGATGACCGTCGTCGAAACCGACTCCCCCGCGGCTGCTGAGATCGTGCGGCTCTGGGAGGGGCTTCTTGCGATCGGAGACAGTTCAGATGGCTGAGAAGTGCTCCGCGGAATCCAATGTCCGCGACGATGACAGGCTGAACAGGCGCATGGACGGGATCGGACACAAGATCGTCGTGCTCTCGGGCAAGGGAGGCGTCGGGAAGAGCACTGTCGCGGTCAACCTCGCGGTCTCTCTCGCGCTCTCAGGCAGGAAAGTCGGGCTGATGGACACCGACATCCACGGCCCCAGCATCCCGACCATGCTCGGCATCGAGGATTCGGCCGTCGGAGGAAGCGAGGGCGAACTGGAGCCGGTCGAGGTGGCCGGGATCAAGGTCGTCTCCATCGGCTTCTTCATGAGGAACATGGACGACGCCATCATCTGGCGCGGACCGCTGAAGGCCGGGGCGATCCGGCAGTTCATGTCCGACGTCGCGTGGGGAGAGCTGGACTATCTGATAATCGACTCGCCCCCCGGGACGGGGGACGAGCCCCTGACCGTATTCCAGTCGCTGGGGAACGTCGACGGGGCGGTCATAGTGACGACGCCGCAGAAGGTGTCGGCCGTCGACGTCAGGAGGTCCATCACCTTCTGCAGGCAGCTCGGGGTTCCCGTGCTCGGGGTGGTGGAGAACATGAGCGGGTTCGCCTGCCCGAAGTGCGGCGAGGTGACCCGGATCTTCAGCTCCGGCGGCGGCGTGAGGATAGCGGAGGACATGGGCGTGCCGTTCCTGGGGGCCATTCCGATCGACCCAGCCGTGGTCGAGGCCTGCGACAAGGGTACGCCGTTCGTCTACCATTACTCGAAGACCGCCACCGCTTCCGCGATGCAGGATATACTGGACAGGCTGGCCTGCCCGGACGCACCGGACAGCGCAGGAGGAGGCAAAGGATGAGGAAGCTGGCTTTCCCCGTATCGGGTGGAGTTCTCTGCGCCCATTTCGGTCATTGCGAGTCATTCGTGCTTGTCGACATGGACGAGGATTCCCGTACGGTGAAGGGGACGAGGACCGTTTCCGCCCCGCCGCACGAGCCAGGGCTGCTGCCGGGATGGCTCGCCGGCATGGGCGTGGAGATCGTGATCGCTGGCGGGATGGGTTCCAGGGCCCGTGAACTCTTCACGGAAAGAGGCATCAGTGTGATAACGGGCGCGGAGTGCCTCGCGCCCGAGGCGCTGGCGAAGGCCTACTTGGAAGGCAGTCTGAGACTCGGCGAGAATGCCTGTGACCACTGAGGGGTGGAATCCGCCGGCCAGGGGCGACAGCCATTGTGACTGCCTGGTCTGCGGATGGAAGGACCCCCTCTCCCTGGGCCTCGTCTTCCACGCCGAAGGCGACGTCGTCGAAGCCAGGTTCAGGGCCAATCCCGGGCTCCAGGGATACCGCGGCATAATGCACGGCGGGGTGACGAGCGCACTGCTCGATGCGGTGATGACCCAGTGCCTGTTCCACAACGGGATCACTGCGCTCACCGCGGACCTCTCCGTCAGGTTCCTCCGGCCGATACCGTGCGATTCGGAACTCCTGCTCTCGGGGCGGCTCGTCGGGACCCGGCCGCCCCTCTTCGTCACCTCCGCCGAGCTCCGCCTCGGCGATTCCCTCATGGCTTCGGCAAGGGCCCGCTTCCTCCAGGTCCCGCAGGATCGTTTCTAGCCATCGGCTCATTCCTGCGTCTGCAGGAATGAGCAGGCCCGACAGTGGTTCGCCACCGCTGGAACACCTGGCAGGGCGAACCGCGAGAGGGCCCGGAGCGTACTTCATCGTATCAATTCCGCTGCGCGGAATTGACGAGTTAAAGCGGTCTGGACGAGAAAGGGGCGCCGCGATGCGGCGCCCCTCGATGGATCGGGGGAGGGGCTCGAGCCCCCCCCGTTTCTGCGTCGGTCCGCTACCTGACGACCACCAGGTTCCTCGAGGCGGCATAGCCGTTAGCCTCGAAGCGGATCGTGTAGATGCCCGTCGGCACGCTGCGGCCGTCCGCACCCGTGAGGTCCCAGACCAGGTCGTGATCCCCGGCGGCCATCTCGGAGTCGACCAGCTCGGCCACTATCCTGCCCGAGAGGTCGTAGACCCTGAGGCTCGCGCGGCC
>JAKLEF010000311.1 GCA_022703195.1 Candidatus Fermentibacterota bacterium
AGCCGGAGTCCACGCCCGGTCTGACCACGCCGGCGGATACCCCGTAGATGCCTGCCAGCCTGCCGGCCATATAGGAGGAAAGGGTCGCGACCGAGCCGGCATGGCTCACTGCGGCCGAGTCCATGCGCCCCTCCCTGAGCGTCAGCGGGATGAGGGCGGCCTCTGCGGCCCTGCTCCCCGATCTTCGGATGAGGTCCCCGTCGTGTATGTGCCTGGGGAACTCGTAGCAGTAGTAGAGGGAGGGCGTCCGCAGATGGGAGAGCAGCGGCGGCGCCGCCACGTACATCGAGTTGTGCACCAGGACGCAGTCGGCCCCGGAGTCGTCGATGGAGGCTGCGATCCGCCGGCAGAGCGCATCGAACGCCGAGAGCCTGCGCATGTAGGGAAGCGGTCCGAGCAGCCGGGCCGTGCGCGGGATCCTCGCACCCTCCGGGAAGGGCCATGTCCGGATCCCGGCCGTCCCGTCGCAGACCGGGGCCGATCCCTCCGGTGCGTGGATCACGACCTCGAACCGGTCACGGAGGTGCGGCAGGACGGACGAGAGCGCCCTGGCGCCGCCACCGGAGGGCAGGTTGTGGAAGACGTGCAGCTTCATCGGGCGATTATAGGTCGCTGCAGACGGGAGGGGCCCCTCGCGGGGCCCCGGCCGTGGATTCCGTCCCCTGACCGCTGGTGCTAGTCGTCCTCCCAGCTGTTCCCTTCTATGAGGTCGGGCCTGCCGATGTCGAGCAGGAGCTGGCGGCGGGTCTCCTCCCAGTAGCGGGTGAGCCTGCGGGAGGGATGGTCGCGGTCCCAGTCCGTGGGCCTGTAGCTCCCGGGCTCGGGCAGTACGAGGGAGCCGATGTAGGATGCGTCCTCGTAGACCCTGCCTATCTGGTCCCTTATCTCCCTGATGTCGTCCTCGGTGACCACTCCGTTGGAGGTCGCCTTGTAGAACTGCACGGTGACCCTTATGGGATAGTCGGTGTCCCTCTGGATCCTCAGGCCGTCGATCTCGGTGAAGGGCCCCTCGAGATCGCCGTGGCCCACGACAGCGGCCTCGACATCGGAGGAGCGGCCCATCGAGGCGCCGGCGCAGGGCATGGCGCTCTCGTAGCAGGCATCCCCGTCGAACCAGGTCTGGGCGGGCCTGTTCTGCTTGAGCGGGATCTGGATCAGGAGCACCATGTTGAGCCCCTCCTCGCCGGAGGCGCTTACCGAGATGTCGTCATAGCCGTCGGGGTCGAAGTCGGATATCCGCTCGCCGGTCAGGCAGGCCCTCTGGCCGTCGTCGTTGAAGAACAGCCTCTGGCCCCAGGAATACGCGCCGGGCACCGGGTCCCTCGTGTTGTCGATTATCGTTGCGCTGGTGCCCTCGCGTGTGCAGAGGATGGCCAGCACCGCAGGGTTGTCCTCGTAGGACTGGTAGTTGAACAGCACGGGGTTGAACGTGGCAGTGCCGTTCTCGCCGATCGGCAGGAAGACCGCCTGCGCGCTCACGAGGACGACGCTGTCACGGTCCGCCAGCAGGCTGGACCTGCCTCCCCTCCAGGAGGAGGGATCGTGCAGGTAGCTCCTCAGATCGTCCACATAGTCGGTCAGCGAGACCGGTTCCAGCTCGTCGCCGGACTCGTTGCCGACCAGCAGGAAGAAGTCGTCGGGATCGAGGTCGGCGGACAGGTCGTAGAAGTTGGGATACCTTATCACGGGCATGCATGTGAGGGCGGTCTCGCCGGAGTACGGGTCGGCGTGGTGGACCTGTATCGTCAGGTCGCTGATGTTGGGACCCCAGCACGATCCGTAGTATCTGCCGGTGTCCTCCCAGGTGACGTTGACCACGTCGAGCCCGAATTCGGAGGCCATGGCACAGACTTCGTAGTTCCAGGTCATCTCCGCCACGCTGTTGACCACTTCGTTGTAGTCGGGCGCGGGCACTCTCGACGCCGCAGCGAGGGCAACGATCGCAAGGCATGGGAACATCGGACACCTCCGTGGAAAGCCTTTCACTAGCTTTCTACAGGGGAGGGCCGGGTATATTCCGACGGCCCGCGCGGATGACCGGGCCCAGGGGTTCCAGGCACAGGCGGGGGGCGTCATGGGAGGCTTGATTCTGTTTCTGGCTGCGACCGCTTCGACGGGATACGGTTCAGGGATGCCCGGCCTCTTCGGCCCCTGCCTCCTCGACCCCG
>JAKLEF010000312.1 GCA_022703195.1 Candidatus Fermentibacterota bacterium
GCCATAGCCACCGACGACGACGACCTGGCGGAACGCGTCAGGCTGATGATGAACTTCGGCTTCGCGGGGAAGGAGAAGGACAGGGTCGACTACGTTGGCACCAACGGCAAGATGACCGAGGTCTGCGCCGCGATGGGGCTGGCGATGCTCGAACAGGTCGAGCAGATCAGGGAGATCAACGCCGCGAACCACGCCGTCTACGGCGAGGTGCTCGAGGGCATTCCCGGCATACGCCTCGCGCAGCCCTCGCCTGCTCTCGACAAGCACAACTGGCAGTATGTCATCGCCGTTGTTGACGAGGAGGCCTACGGACTCTCGCGCGACCAGCTCGTAAGGGTGCTGGAGGCCGAGAACGTGCTGGCCCGCAGATATTTCCATCCCGGTTGCCACAGGATGGAGCCTTACCGGAGGAGCTTCGAGGACTCGGGCAGGTCGCTGCCCGTGACGGACCGGCTCTCCGGGATGGTCCTGTCGCTGCCGAACGGAGAATCCGTGCTGCCGGAGGCGGTCAGGTGGATCGGCGACACGGTGCGCTTCGCCGGGACGAAGGCCGGCGAGATACGGGCGAAACTGAAGGAGGGCGGGCATGCCTGAAGACCCGAAGTCGGGCAGGACGTACGGGGGCTTCTTCCCCCTCGATCTCCCCGCTGCGCAGGGGCGGTCCGGCGCGGCGACCGCGCATCTGGCGGAGGGCCGCAGATTCTACGACGCCCGCAGCGCCCTCGCCGAGCTGATAAGGGCCAACGGCATCGCCGACGTGCTCATGCCCGGCTACATCTGCCCCTTGGTCTACAAGGCGGTGGAGAACGCCGGGGCCGCCTGGCGCACGTACAAGGTGAACCCGGGCTTCTCGATCGACTACATGAACCTTTCATACACCGCGAAGCAGGGCACGCTCGTCATCGTCCCCTCCTACTTCGGCGTCTACATGCCCGACATAGAGTCGCTCGAGGAGATGATGGACATCTCCGGGTGCAGGATACTGCTCGACTACGCCCAGGCCCTCTACGCACCGTGCCCCGACAGGTTCGCTGCGGTCTACTCGCCCAGGAAGTTCCTCGGGGTCCCCGACGGAGGCCTGCTGGTGGTCGGAAGGGGAAGCCGTCTGAGGGAGCCGCCCGTCCCCCTGCTCAAGGTCGACCAGGCGGTGTTCGGGGAGAGGATGTCCTGTCACGGCATAAGGCTGGAGTACCCTCACGGAGACGCTCTCGACAGCTTCCGCAGGCTCGAGCGCGACATGCCCCTGGGCCCGTACAGGATGTCCGACCTGGCATCGTCGCTGTTCGATTCCTTCGACCACGGCGCCGCCTGCGAGGCCAGGAGGGCCAACTACGCTGCGCTGTCGTCGGCCCTGCCCGACGGCCCACCGCCCTGTCCGGGCGTGCCGCTCTGCTTCCCGTTCCCCGTGACGGCCGACAGCTTCAACTTCTTCAGGAGGAACCTCATCTCGAAGGGGGTCTTCGTGCCGTACTACTGGCCCGACCTGCCCGAGGCCGTCGACGACCTGGGCAAGACCCTGCTGGCACTGCCGGTCGACCACAGGTACTCGCCTTCCGACATGGCGGCGATGGCCGCCCTCCTGGCCGCCAGACCCGGAGACGGGGCCTGATGCCCGCGGGCAGCTCGTTCTACTCCGAGGAGGAACTCGCCGGCCTGGGGCTCAAGTCCTTCGGGCACGCCGTGAAGATCAGCCGGAAGGCCTCCCTCTACAACACCGGGCGCATCGAGATAGGCAGCCATGTCCGGATCGACGACTTCTGCGTGATCTCGGCCTGCAGCGACGGCTGGGTACGGATAGGCTCCCACTGCTACATCGGAGCGATGGGATTTGTAGAATCGACGGCAGGATTCGAGATGGGCGACTTCGCGACGATGGCTGCGAGAGTCACGGTCTATGGCGGTTCTGACGACTACTCCGGCGAATACCTGACCAATCCCTGCGTGCCTGACAGGTTCAGAAGAATATCGTCAGGTACAGTGCTTCTGGGCGAGCATTCCATCGTCGGAACCTGCTCCGTCATCATGCCCGGAACCTCAGTTGGAAAGGGTTCGGCAGTCGGTGCGAGCAGCCTTGTCACTGAAAGCATTCCACCAGGCTGCATCTATGTCGGATCGCCCGCCAGATTTCTCCGGAAACGTTCGGGAATGCTGTTCGGAT
>JAKLEF010000313.1 GCA_022703195.1 Candidatus Fermentibacterota bacterium
AGAGATCCTCAACTCATGCATGGTCAGGATGTGTGACATCCCGTGTACAGACCCGGACGCTCCCGATCTAGAGAGAATCCCAGCAGTTACAGCAGGCAGGAGTTGGCAACCGCACTGATCTGACTCGCCACTCTAAAGTATTCCTGGATTTGACACTCCAGACGAGAGCAGCGACAAGTCGTACAGTGTTCCTGCGGGGCCTGACTGATCCAGTCATTCTTCCCCTGCGATGGATCTCTTTATTCCACAACAATATACGATGAGTAGTGACGACATGGCTGGCTGCGACTCGCATCCCGCATCTCGGAACGGGGTTGGTTCTGCACGATGAGGAAGGTTGCTGCAACTGCCTATCTCAGCAGCACGACTCTCGTAGAAGCCCTCCGAGGGCCGCTCACCAGGTTGATCAAGTAGATGCCTCCAGCCAGTGGCTCGCCGTTCGAATCGCACCCATTCCAGGTGATCGAGCACCGGCCTTCTTCAAAGGCTCCGAGTTCCTCGCTGCAGACCATCCTGCCAGAGATGTCGAAAGTCTCGAACAGGACTTTGTCGATCCCGGGAGATGAAAAGAGGACTGCCGCAGAAGACCGGCACGGATTGGGGGCGGTCGCATCGATCCGCAAGCAGCCTTGGACTAGAGAACCTTCTTCGATCCCGGTGCAATGGCACAGCGCGAGATTGTGGTAAGCTCCAGCGGCAATCGCCACGAAAGCCGGGTTCGGCGAAGGCGCATCATATTGACCCTGCCCTGATGCTCCCCAGCAGACGATCGAGCCATCCACCTGGGCTTGAGCAACGACTGCAAGAACAAGGAGGATGCACAGGGGGAGTACTGTCGCCGGATTCCTACTCGGCTTCATGACGAAGCCTCCTCTCTCGGCGGGGTCCTCGTGATG
This sequence comes from Candidatus Fermentibacterota bacterium, assembly GCA_022703195.1. Classification (GTDB taxonomy): domain Bacteria; phylum Fermentibacterota; class Fermentibacteria; order Fermentibacterales; family Fermentibacteraceae; genus Fermentibacter. The sequence goes on from JAKLEF010000313.1 coordinate 897, forward strand.
GAATACAGTATGCTCGATTCGGTTGGGTTCGTCGATGTGGCGCAGGAAGGGTGGCGCATCCGGTACGTGATCAGCCGAGACCGGATCCTCGTCATGGAGGCTCGGGTCCATCCCGCCCGGGCGGATCGAGTCTCATCTACCTCATTCCGGTATCCCAGTACTTGTTCCGTGTCCAGGGGGAGCTTCCCCACCAGCCTCATGACCGATCCCGGTTCGGGATCATCACTGATCCTGCTCCGGTGCATGATCTGGTGTCACAGGTACTCCATCGGGCCAGTCATCCTGATCTTCCGCAGGTATGGCATGGGGAATCGCTTGCTAGCCAGCGCCTCACCGCTGGCATCGCAATCAGGTCGCGGAGCTGCAGGTGACTGCCCGCCCGCTGTTGTTCATGATGAAGCCGAGGAGGACAGAATGAGCAGGGATTCCGCGGTCGAAGCCCGGAAACCTGCCTGTTCTGCAGGCGAGACACAGGGCGATAACTCGGGGTCCGGGTCGCGGGCACGGGGCGATGCGTAACTCCTTCTCGATCTGATGACACTTGTGAATCCAAGCACATCATATCCAGCAATAAGGTTTACATATTGCAGTACATCATGTTATCGTTGCATCTGAACAATCTGAAACCAGGAATCGGCTTACGGGGCTGTTCCACAGGTAGGTGTGGAAACTTCCTGCGGCACCGTCCCACGAGAGTTCGATCAGCAGGTTGTGCTGGCCGTCGTACCAGAACGGAGCCTGGAGGTCGATCGTGTACAATTCCCCGGGTGATCCTGACACCGACAGGGGATCGCCCTCGAAGACGAGCGTCCTGGTGCCAGGAATGTAGTTCTGGTCGAACTCCGTCCCGAGGAAGTCCTCCCCTCAAAGGCCCATGTATAGCTGGAAGTCCGGAAATGTTGCCGTCGAGTCGCCCGTGCCGGACGAAACCCTCTGCCAGGAGACGTTCTCGATAGTCATCGCGCTGCCGATCTCAGAGTCGAGCGCTATCACCTGATAGCGCAGGCCGCCGCTTCAATTGCCGCAGAAGGGATCCATGCCATTCGACTCGGGAGAGCCGATCACCACCGACCCTGATGCCAGAGACGCAAGTGCCGAGAATGCCGCCAGATAGTTCATCATCCACCTCCGCGGCGACGACATCGAAGTGGCTATAACGCACGCCAACCACTACGGCGAGGAGTACTACAGCTTCGTGAACGGGCAGCATACCACGCAGGGCGGCACGCACCAGGGCGCCTTCCGCGAGGCTGTTGCCAA
>JAKLEF010000314.1 GCA_022703195.1 Candidatus Fermentibacterota bacterium
GGGGCGCTTCTCAGGCAATCCTCCGAGTCCCTGGCGGGACGGGCGGAGTTCATCGACATCACCCCCTTCCGTCTGACCGAGGTCGGCCTCGAGAAGGAGAGGAGCCACTGGCTGAGGGGCGGCTTCCCGCCGTCCTTCCTGGCCTCCGACGACAGGATCTCGTTCCTGTGGCGAAGGTCCTTCATCAGGGCCTTCCTCGAGCAGGACCTGCCGGGGATGGGCGTGCGCCTGGCCTTCCCGGCGATGTTCAGATTCTGGAGCATGCTGGCCCATTATCACGGGCAGATCTGGAAGGCAGCGGACCCTGCGCGCGCCATGGGAGTATCCGAGCCCACTGTGAGGCGCTACCTCGACATACTCACCGGATCGTTCATGATCCGCCAGCTAAAGCCCTGGCACGAGAACCTCGCGAAGCGCCAGGTCAGGTCGCCGAAGATCTACTTCACCGATTCAGGGCTTCTCCATGCGATGCTCGGGATAAGGACCCCGGACGATCTCCTGCGCCATCCCAGGTGCGGGGCGTCCTGGGAGGGGTATGCCCTCGAGGAGGTCGTCACCGCCATCGCGCCGGACGAGGTCTTCTTCTGGGCCACGCACAACGGGGCCGAGCTGGACCTGCTGGCGATGAAGGACGGGAAGAGGCTGGGTTTCGAGTTCAAGCTCGCAGACGCCCCGAAGATGACGCCCTCGATGAGGATAGCTTCGGAAGACCTCTCCCTGGATTCCCTGACCGTCGTCTATCCCGGGGCCAGGTCGTACTCCCTGGACAGGGGCGTCTCCGTGGTCCCTCTCAGGGAATTGATCTCCAGCAGGAGCGGTTAGGGCGCAGGAGGCTCGGCGCCCAGGTGGGCGAAGGCTGTTTCGAGAACGGGATCCACACCCGCTGCGAAGTCCTCCTCCGTGGCTTCGACGTATATGTCTGGAGCGATGCCGGCCCCTTCGATGAAGGTGGTGTCCGGCCTCAGTACAGTTCGCGCAGGGACGGTCACGAACCAGTTGTCGGGGAGCTCCCAGTATCCGGCCGGCCAGTCCATCGCCCCGAGGGTCGTATCGCCCATGATCGTGACCTGGGGCAGCTCCGCCATGTCGCAGACGAACACCTCGCTGGCGCCGCCGTTCTCATTGCCGGCCAGGACGACGACGGGATTCCCGAAGTGCCAGACCCTGGGATGCAGCTCGTGAGGTTCGGGGGGCGTGAGCTCGTGAGTCCCCCCTCCGGACCTCTCCTGCCACAGGTAGCCGATCCGGAGCTGGTCGACGAACCTTCTGACGACGTTTTCCACGGGGGCTTCCGAGCCGCCCGGATTCATCCTGATGTCGATGATCAGCCCGGGCTTGTCGAGGGCTGGCTGGAGCAGGTCGTCGAAAAGGCTGATGTTGAAGTCGGAGTCCCACGAAGTGATGACGAAGCAGGGGATGGAATCGGGCCCCGCCAGGCAGTAGCCCCAGATCCCCTCCTGCATCCACTGGAAGCCGCACGGCTCCAGATAGTCCATCAGTACGCCGGGATCATGGTTCGGGACGATCACGGGGTCGTAAGTGAGGATCTGGGCGAATGACGGATCGACCAGGCGCACGTGGTAGTCCTCGAGCGAGGACAGCATGCTCAGCGTCAGGTCGGTCATGCCCTCGCGGGTCATCACCGTGTCGGCGAGCGGGCTGTACTGCCCGTACACTGCATCCCAGTCGACTCCCTTAACCTCGAAGCCGACGTACTCGGTGTCGAACAGGTCCCAGATCAGCTGGAACTCGGAGGCATACTGCCCGGGAGCCCCGGTGGTCGCCGGGCTGTCGATGCAGCCCGTCTGCAAAACAAGAAGCGTCAGGAACGCAATGGTCCTGTGCGACATCACATGATTCTCCTTCTCATGCACGGGGAGTATCTCGGCGCGGGAGCTCCGTGACAAGGCCGGCTATCTCCTGCTTGTGATCTCGTTGACGGCATGGAAGTGACGCGGGGATATTGTGTCCGGTGTCGCACCGATCCCGGGAGGGGACGCATCGGGAATGGGCGCTCCGTGAAAACCTATGGCATGGCATGGCTGATCATGCTGCCGGTGATACTCGTGCTGTGCACGACTTCGGCTTCCATGGCCATGGAAGTCGGCGACACGGTGGACCTCCTCGTCCCTGACATCTCGTACTTCCCCGACT
>JAKLEF010000315.1 GCA_022703195.1 Candidatus Fermentibacterota bacterium
TGACCCTTCCAGCGATCTTGCCGGTGGTACCTGCGCCGGCAACAAGCGCGAGGCACAGGACCAGAGCGGCAGTGATAGCCGTAGCCCTTCCTAGCACCTTGTACGCTCCTTTCCTCTGATGGGAGACGTTACCCTTACTGCCTTCGATTTCCGCATCCGACGCTCCCTTCACCCCCTGAGACGGACCGTCGGAACCACAACCGTACACCTTTGCCGAGCAACCATTAACGGCCCCGCCCGGAGGACGGACTCCGCCTGTATTTTCCTCTCTGGATGCGAGAATACCCGTGGTCCCGATGCGTGTCAAGCATTCCCGCCGGCACTCTCAGCTCCCTGCGCCGAACATCGCCGGGATGGTCGGGAGCCAGTCGAACAGAAGGAACTGCGCCTGCCCGATGAGCAGGCTGATCCTCGCCATCACCGTGTATCCGAAGCTCGCCCCGAAGGCGACCATCAGGATGGTGACGCCGATGTTGGCCGCCCCGCCCGTTATCCCCCTGTGGGCCTTTGAGAAGAAGAAGTAGACGAGCCCGCACACCACCCCGACCACCAGGATCAGGTTGTCGAGGAATCCGGCGGTGCCTATGCCCGAGAGCGGGACTATCGTGCCCTCGACCTGGCTCAGGCAGTTCGTCTGGAGGGTGCTCACGAGGCCGAGCCCGGCCCCGGTGCCCACGATCATGGCCAGGGCGAGCCTGGACAGGCCGGCGATCTTCGGGATCAGCCGCGCCAGCATGAAGAGGCCGAAGAGCCCGGGCACGATCATGAACAGGTCGGGCGAGCCGTCGCTCGCGCCCGTCAGCTCGTTCCAGAAGTTGGGGATGAGGACGTTGTAGATCGTGTAGATCAGCCAGTAGCCGGCGCTCATCCCCACGAAGAGGTGCTCGGCGAACTTGTAGAACGGGTTGTCCCTGTAGAGGAAGCTGTAGAGCATGAGCGTGAGGATCGCGCCCAGCCAGATGCCTGTGACCTCCCAGTTCATCGCTTCGCCCCCTTCCTGCTCCTGCCGATCGTCAGGTAGGTGATGTTCCCGATGACGATGAACGCCATGATGACGAGGTGGGCGATGGACTGGGCGGCCATGCCCGGAGTGGCGGTGCCGGGCGGCGGGCTTGCGACCCCCTCCCTGACGAGCGTCTCGTAGTCGGCGGCACCCCTGAGACCGCCCAGGAGGCCCACCATCTGCCCCGCGCCGAGGTATGGGTAGAACTCAGGCGCGCTCACGGCCGTGCAGCCGCCGCCTATGGGGACCCCGAACCTGTCGCCGGCCATCATCACCCAGGCATGGATCCCGGGGTCTCCCGCCGACAGGCTGATGATCAGGTCGACGTCCCTTATGCTCCTGACGCACCCCAGCATGGGGATGGAATCGTACGGGACGCCGTCGCGGTCCTGCGGGTAGACGGCCTGCACCGAGCTGCCCATCCGGAGGACGGACACGCCAGCGCCGACGGTGTACCCGAGGTTAACCCAGTCTACGTACTGCGCCCTGCCGAGGCTGTCGCCCACGGACGACAGGGCCTGCTGACTGAGGCTGGCGCCCTGCGGCCACAGCGCGGTTGCGATGACCCTGTCGCCCCTGGTGAAGAGGTGCTGGGCGAGGGCCACCGCCATCGGCTGCAGCTCGCGGACGATCGTGGATGGGTCGTAGTCGTAGCTCACGAGCACCACGGACCCGGGCGGCAGGGAGTCGACGAAGTCGTAGAGGTCGCGGCTCGGCCCCGATCCGACGGGGGTGGGGAAGTCGAGGCGGAGGACGAGCGGCACGAGGACCGAAAGTGCCATGAGGATGTAGATCACCCTCCTGTCGACCCTCTCGAATCTCTCCAGGAGCTTCCTCATTCGGCGCCTCCCAGGTAGCTGCGCTCGATGCCGAAGATCATCCTGAGCGACGTGGCCACCACTCCGAGCGCGGCTCCGATCATGACTGCCCTCTGCCCGGCCATGTTGGGCACCTGCATCAGCCATTCGGCGACCTCGGAGACGAGGTTGGGGTGGGCGCCCTCAGCGGCTCCGGGGAACAGCCTCCAGATCAGGTCGCCTATCGGCACGCGGCCCAGCATCACGATGAAGGCGGAGAGAAGGAGCAGCGTAGCCCTCCAGTTGGAGGACCTGAAGGCGCGGAAGGCGGCCGAAGCCACGAAGAAGGCC
>JAKLEF010000316.1 GCA_022703195.1 Candidatus Fermentibacterota bacterium
CGCGAAGGAAGCAGAATCGACGGGCACGGGATCCTCGGAGGGGCAGCGGTCGCCCTTTGTCACCAGCCTGCCGTCCTCCAGCACGCGGACCACCCTGTGCACGATCAGCCCTTCCCCTCCCAGGGGTGTGAAGACCACCACATCCCCCCTGCCGACCCTCCCGATGTCCGTTTCCAGGCACAGGAGGACGTCGCCACGCCTGAGCAGCGGGTACATGCTGCTTCCGGTGTAGAAGAGCGTCCTCATCGTGCTCCCAGCACGAACGACTCAACCACGTCCCAGTCCAGCGCCTCCCTCGCGAACCCAATCCTCCCGCAGGGCACGGATCTGCAGAGGCGGAGCATCGAATCGAAGGCAGAATCCCTAGCCGGGGACGGCAGGTCATCGAAATAGGTCCTGTTGTCCTGCCAGAGGAATGCGAAGGCCTCCCTGGGATCGATCCGCCCTATCCCGAAGGAGGCGGACTTCTCGAGGATGAACACCCCTGCCGCGCGCCCGCATCCTGCTCGTTCGGAATACTCGTTCCAGGGGGTGGGATGGACGGTGAACCCGTCGCCGGAACCGACGACGAGCATCCTGTCGTCGCCCAGGACAGATCCGCGCGGAGCCAGTCCCGAGGCCGTGGACTTGCCCCCCGAGTCGGGGGCGGCGAGAAGCAGGGTGCCGCATCCCAGGGAGATGCCTGCGGAGTGTACCATGAACGCCCCCAGGGAGGGCATGAACAGCGAGAAGAGCTTCCTGAGGGAGTAGAAGGCGGCCGGAGTCGAAAGGGCATCCCTCAGCCCCCCCGACACGAAGACGCTTGCCGAGAGCCTCTCGAAGTCCCTGATCTCGACGGTCAGGGAATGGGCGAGAACCGATACCGAGGCGGGGTCCGAGGCCCCGTCCACGGCACCCTCTATCTCAGCAAGGACCCTCCCTGACCTCGCGATGCGCATCCAGTCGCCGCGGTCGGGAGGGATGGCGCAGAGGGGAGGCAGAAGGAGCGGCAGGAGCTGGGAGCCGCCGCTTATCCTCGCGGGGCTGTGGCAGCGGCCGAGGGCCCGGACGAGCCTGAGTTCAGCGTCGGGAGCCTCCGGTTCTCCGTCGGGGATCTCGGATACGCTGTACCGCACATCTGGGCGCGCATCGAGGCGGGACGGCGGGACGAGGCATCGCTTCATCCTGGGATCTGCGAGGGCAGGGAGCGGGATGTCGGACGAGGTGAGGAAGCCGAACGGCCCGATGCAGTAGCGCGACGCCTCCGTGCCCGTCATGGCGGAGGGGTGTCCGGAAGGGCTAGAACGTCGTTCCGGAAATGCAGTTGTTGGCGGCCCTGTGGCCGTAGTCGCAACCGCCGTACTCGGGGTCGAGGCCCGTGGGGGTACAGGCAGTGGGATCTCCGGACTCGGGCGCGATGCCCGTGGTGCAGGTGATGGTGCCTACGTAGGCCGTGCCGTTCATGCATGTCCCGCGGTTCTGGCCCTCGGCCGTGCGTCCCGAGACGTCCAGGGCAACCGGCGGCTCGTATGCTGGTTTAAAAGAAGCCATCCTAACCTCCACTGACATCCCCGATCATAGGGATGCGGGGCGCTCATGAAAAGTGACCCGCCCCGGATTCAGAACTTCGAACCGGAGATGCAGTCGTTGTAGGCCCCGGTCCCGGTCTCGCATCCAGCGAGCTCGGGCGACAGGCCGACCGGGGCGCAGGGCCTCACGTGCGCCACCTCGGGGGAGCTGCCGCTTACGCAGGTCACCTGACCGACCAGAGCATTGCCGGTCGAGCAGATCCCCACGACCTGGCTCCCCTCGGCCACTCCGCCCGACAGGTCGAGAGCCAGCGGGGCCTCGTATTTCCTCGCTCCGCACCCTCCAGCCGTCACGTCACCTCCGGGGTGTTCCTGCGAGCCTCGATGCGGGGAACAGCCCCGCCTCCGAAGCCTCCTCGCAGAACCAGTAGGAGGAGCAGAGCCTTCCCGTCCTATGATAGTTCCCCGCAGCGCAGACGCCCATGCAGGCGTTCCTGTGGATGCATTCCGAACACGGCGCAGAAAGTGAACCCGGCAGGACGGAGCGGAGTTCCAGGAGCCCGGGGGACGTCTCCCACACCTCGCGGACGTCCGATACGGGAAGCCTTCCATAGACGAGTTCGGGATATGCCGTTCC
>JAKLEF010000317.1 GCA_022703195.1 Candidatus Fermentibacterota bacterium
CGGCCGCTAGGACCGCGAGGGTATCGGCCGAGGCGCCCCGGGGCCTCGTCATCCCGTCGTCCGGCCTCCGCCGAGGATCCGGGTGGTCGAGAATCCCTCGACCAGAGGCACGATCACGACCCTTCCCCCACGGGCCTCGACCGAGGCTGCGCCGACGACCCTGGATGCCTCATAGTCGCCGCCCTTCACGAGCACGTCGGGTGCGACTTCGGAGATGAGGCGCTCCGGCGTGTCCTCGTCGAACGGGATGACGAGGTCGACCGGTTCCAGGGCGGACAGCAGGGCCAGCCTGCCCTCGAGCGGGAGGACCGGCCTACCGGGACCCTTGAGGGCCCTGACCGATCTGTCGGTGTTGAGCCCGACCACGAGGAAGTCGCCCAGCGCCCGGGCCTGTTCGAGAAGAGCCAGGTGGCCGGGATGGAGCACGTCGAAGCAGCCGTTCGTGAACACGAGCGAGAGCCCCGCCCTCCTCACCCTCCTGCAGCGGGCCACGGCAAGGGCGGGGTACGGGGGGGCCCCGTCAGTCGCAGGCATAATATTCGCGGCACTCCTCCCTTATGTCTTCGGGAGTGACGGCATGCACGCCGGGCCTGGCGCATACCGCCGCCGCGGCGTGATTCGAGATGGTCGCAGCCGTCTCGAGGTCGATCCCTGCGGAGAGGCACAGGCTCATGACCGAGATCACCGCGTCGCCGGCCCCGGAGACGTCGAATATCCTCCGTGCGAAGGTGGGCTTGTGGAATCCGCCTCCGCCCCTGAGGGCGGTCACGGACCCCTGCTCGCCGAGGGTCACCATGACCGCGCCGGCGTCCAGCCTGTCGACGAGCTCGGCGGCCGCATGCATGGCCGATCCGACGTCCGGGATGTCCCTTCCCAGGATGCGCGAGGTCTCGAGGCGGTTGGGCTTGAACAGGGTGCATCCCAGGTAGGAGAGGAAGTTCCGGTACTTGGGGTCGACGGCCACCGGCCGGCCAAGCGCGCAGGCCGAAGCCACGACGACCCTGATCAGCGGTTCGTCGATCACGCCCTTGTCGTAGTCCTGGAAGACCACCGCATCGGATCCGGGAAGGCGGTCGAGGACCAGCCTGCGAAGAGCATCCCGCGAGAGCCCGTCCAGCGGCGCGCACACCTCCCTGTCGAGTCTCATTATCTGGTGGTTCCTGCTGGTGATCCGGGTCTTGGAGGTGGTGGGCCTCGAGGCGTCGATCAGGACGGCCCCGCAGTCGATCCCTGCGCCCGACAGGATCTCGAGCAGCTCCCGGCCGTCGCCGTCGTCTCCCACCACGCCTGCGATACCGACATCAGCGCCCAGGGCCCGGATGTTCATCGCAACATTGGCCGCACCGCCAGGGATCGTCCTCCCGCGGGAGTCGTCGAGCGCGACGACCGGGACCGGGGCCTCTGGCGATATCCTGTCGACGGTTCCCTCGAGGTAGCGGTCGAGCATCAGGTCGCCGACCACCAGCAGCCTCCTGCCGGGGAATGATTCGAGAACGGGCTCGGGATCGATCCGGGGGGTCACTCTGTCCTCCGGCGCCGGCGGGCTTGACCGCCGGCACGGCCTGGTGCATAGGTCCGCGAAATGGCTCCAGGAGGTGAAGATGATCAAAACACCGCCGCGAATCAACGTCAGACCCGAAGATGCGGACGGAGTCTACAGCAACATCGCGCTCGTGAGCTTCTCGCGCGCCGAATTCGTGCTCGACTTCGCCAGGCAGATGCCGGGAGTCCCCGCAGCCAGCCTCAAGGCGAGGGTCATCCTGTCGCCGCACAGGATCAAGTCGCTCATATCGGCCCTCGAGGGACAGGTTAAGGTGTACGAGTCGAAGTACGGCAAGCTGGACGATACGGATCCGCAGGGCTCCATAGGCTTCCAGAACCCCTCGGGGCAGCCGGGCGAGGAGGGCTGATGTCCACGACCCCCGGGAGGTTCGCGGCCAACGTCCTCCCGGTGGTCATCGCAGTCATCCTCTGGCTCGTTGCTCTCGAGAACCGGACGTTCGACGTCGTCCAGCGGACGGCCGTCGTGCGCCCCGACCTGCCGGACAGCCTGGCTTTCTGCAACGCCGGAGAGTTCGACAGCGTGACGGTCAGTTTCACCGGTCGCGGTGGGATGGTGCTCTGGGACCA
>JAKLEF010000318.1 GCA_022703195.1 Candidatus Fermentibacterota bacterium
GGGGAGATAAAAGTGAGCGGTACGCCGGGCCCGGCCCGGCGAAGCCAGTGAAGCGAATGGAGGGAGTGCATGCTCTACAAGGTTCCGGACACCTTCGACCCGGCAGACGGTGCGTTCAGCCTGGCGATGTTCCTGGGCTCCTGCGCCGTTCTCCTGCTCCCCAGGATATTCCTTCTTGCCACTCTCCAGAAGGCCCTCGGGAGATGCCCGTACGACAGGCGGTCGCTAAGCCCCGGGCTCGTATGGCTGAGCCTGATACCCGTGTTCTCCCTGGTGTGGGACTTCGTGGTGGTGGGAGCCACCAGCACCTGCGTCGGGAACGAACTCAGGAGGCGCGGCGTCCCGCCCGAAGCGGCGGACACCGGCATCGCCTTCGGCCTGGTCTCCTGCCTGCTCGCCCTGTTCCTCTGGATCCCGTTCGTCAACCTCCTGGTGGGCATCGGCTTCCTGATATGCTTCATCATCTTCTGGGTCAGGATCGCCCGTGCATCGAACCTGCTGGCTGCGACTCCCGCACCTGCCGCGACGGCAGTGACTACATGACACCAGGCCCGGTCTGACCCGCCGGGAGGGGGGAACCCATGCTCATCTACGATTATGGCGGCTACAATTCCTTTGATGACACGAGCCTCTTCGCGGGCATCGCCGCGGTCGGGGTCTTCGTCGTCGCGCTCATCGGCACTGTCGCTCTGCAGGTCTTCTTCCTGCTCTCGATGCAGAAGGCCCTGAACCGGTGCTCTCCGGCGAACCGGACCCTCGAGCCCGGCATGGTCTGGCTGCAGCTCATACCCGTATTCGGCATCGTGTGGAGCTTCTTCGTCGTACTGAGGACGAGCGGGTCGCTCGATGCGGAGATACGCAGCCGGAACATCACGGGGATCGAGAGGAGCCCCGGCAGGGGAGCGGGCCTGGCGAGCTGCATCCTCTCGGCCTGGGTATCTCTGGTGGGCTGGATACCGTACGTCGGCCTGTTCCTGTCATTCCTTCCCGGCCTTGCAGGCATGGTCTGCTGGATCGTCTACTGGGTCAGGATCTCCCGGGTCGCGCATGGCCTTGACATGTCACCCGTTCCGGTCGCTGCAGCATGACATCTAAACCCGAACTGCGGGATGGAGGAACGTCCATGTCCGGGGATGAGCTCGGTCCGGGCGGTGAGGCTCCGAGGCGCAACACTCTCGGGATCCTATCGGTGTGCTTCTGCTGGCTGCCCCTGGTGGGCCTGGTTCTCGGGATCATCTCCCTCGCGGTCAGGGAGCGGAGCCCCGTTCTCGGGATATCGGGCATCATCCTCTCGATCCTGGCGCCCCTGTTCGCCTTCGCGGTGCTCGGGGTCGGCTGCGCCTCCTGCGCGGTCAGGGGAGCAGGCGAGGCGGGGGAGTTCCTGGAGGAGACGACCTGCCGGGTCCACATGCGGGCCGTGGCTGATGCAGAGGCCGTCTATTACGACAAGAACGGCAGATACGGCACGATGGAGGAACTCTCCTCCGCAGGCCTGCTCGACTCCGTCACTGATACGTCCTGCCCGTCCTGCGGGGCGGACGTGACGCTGAGCATCGATTCCGACGGATACACCGTCGCCTGCCCGTGCGGCGAGCACGGCTCGGTAGTAGACGGCATGGCCGACTGGAACTGAAAACCGCTGCAAAAGGAGAGGGGCGGGGTTTCGGCCCCGCCCCTCGTCGTGCCGGAAAGGCGTCTACGCCTGGGGAGCCGCGCCCTGATCAGGCTTCAGGAGGTTGAGCTTGAAGCCGAACTGGCCGATGACCGGCAGGGGGACGGCCTTGCCGCCGAAGCCGTTGAGGGCGCCCATGACGAGCAGAACGAGGCAGAACACGCCCCAGATCCATCCGAGGATGGGGATGGCTACCAGGAGCATGCCGATGAGGAGAACGAGGGCCTGCTGGCAGTGGTACAGCGTGAACCTGTTCTCCTTGCCCGTCAGGTAGGCGATGAGCCAGCCTATCCAGGTCAGATAGGCGACTCCGGCCATCGCCTTGCCCTCGTCGATCTCCTGCTGCGTGAAAGTGTAGTTCGGATCCATCGTGCCCCTTTCAGGAACGAGCGCGGCATCGCCACGCTTCCCATCTCGTGCGGCTCCGCCTGTGCCGAGCCGCCCTCCACGGAACG
>JAKLEF010000319.1 GCA_022703195.1 Candidatus Fermentibacterota bacterium
CTGCTCGGTGGGCGGGGGCGACTTCATCGTGTCGAGCAACAGGGGCAGGCTCTACTGGGGCGACGCCGAGGAATTGACGATAGAGAACATGTACACGGTCGGGCTCCCCTTCTCGAGCGGCTACGGGAGCATCGCTCCGGGGATGAGCTCGGTGTACGTGATCGGCGGCTATGGCAAGATCCTCCAGTTCAGCCTCTACAGCAGGTCCGTGATCGACGAGTTCGAGGCGGGCCCCATGCCGGCAATGCTCTGCCGGGCCTGCTTCGCGCCGTACCTCTACGTGGCGGACGGACAGGAGCCGGTGATCCGGGAGGTCTGGCTCTCCGACAACACCGTGCACGGGGAACTCGATCTGCCGATCCCCGCCACGAGCCTCACCACCTGCATGCCGCTCGACACTCTCGGGGTCCCCGTGGATTCCGTGCTCATAGCCGCCTCGCGGATGGAACCCCTGGTCTACTACCTCCGGCCGTACTCGGGGATGTCGCCTCTGCCCGAGACTCTCCTGGTTCCGGTCTCCGATGCCGATGCGCTGCAGGATTCGTCCCTGTTCTACCTGGCCCACCGCGACTTCGGAGAAGGCGGACGGGTGACGAGGCTGTCCCTGTCGGGGGGGATGGCCCCGGGATTCGAAGAGCAGGCTGTCGAACTCGAAGGCAGCGTGAACTGCATATGCGTCGACGAGTATCTTGGCCTTCTCTACGCCGCCTGCTACGAATCCGGAGTGACGCGGATCTACGAGATCGATGCCCTCGGAGACATGCAGCTGCTCAGATCCGTCGACATCGACGGATACGCATGGGACATGACCCTGCAGGGGGCATTCGGACAGAGGCTGCTCGTTCTGACTACCGAATAGGGGTCTCCCCGGCCCACTGGAGGGCGTACTCGAGAACAGGGTCGATGCCGGCGGCGAATTCCTCCTCCGTGGCGTCGACGAAGATGTCGGGCGGCACCCCGGCCTGGCGCACCCAGGTGGTCGAATCGGCGCGGATGATGGTCGAGTCGGGCATGGTGTAGCCCCCCAGGCCCGGGAGGTCGTAGGTCAGGATGAAGTCCGGGCGGCGCATCGTTGTGTCGCCCATGGTCGTCGCGTTCGGGATCTCCGACACCATGCACGCGAACTGCTCGGACACGCGCATGTTGCTCTCGCCGATCAGCACGGCCACCGGCCCGGTGAAGCTGTCCATGCTCCTCGACACGAACCGGGGATGGAGCGGGCAGAGATCCTCGTGCCCGGGCCCGTCTCGGCTGACTGTGAAGTATCCGACAACGGTCTCCCTGTTGAAAACGCGGCAGATCTCGCCGAGCGGCGCGACGTATGTGTCTCCCTCGCTCATCCTGGCGTCGAAGATCATCTCCTCGATCCCGGGATGGCTCGCTATCACCGCATCCAGCTCGGCGTTGTTGACGTAGAGGCTCTGCAGCAGGAAATAGATGGTGTTCCCGAACATGCAGTAGCCCCAGGCATCCTCGTGCACCCAGGTGAAGCCCTGCGGCTCGAGGTAGGTCATCAGCACGGTCATGTCGCAGTTGGGCGAGACATCGAGGGGATGGGTCGGTTCTCCCGCCACCGAGATCCCGGGATCCCCCAGCTCCGCGCACATGTCGAAGATGACGGCCTCGATGTCGGCCTGGCTCACCGCCTGTTCCGCCATGGCCCCGTATTCGGCGTGCAGGGCGTCCCAGTCGACGTCCGACAGGTGGAAGTTGACGTAGTAGCGGTCGAAGGTGCGCCACACCAGCTCGAATTCGCTCATGAGGTCGTCTTCCGAGCCGAGCTCGACCGGGTTCAGGACGTCACACGACGCCAGAACCATGGCCGCCGCCAGCACCGTGATGATCGTCGCGCCGGTGGGTCGCATCCTCAACGGATCACCGCCAGTCTCTGTGTTTCGATCCGGTCTCCCGAGGAGCACCGCAGCAGGTAGACGCCGGGCGCGTCCGGCGTGAACACGACCTCGAAACGGCCTCCCGGTGCCTCGCCCGAGAAGAGCCTGCATGCGAGCCTTCCCGAGGTGTCGTACACGTTCATCTCGATCGGGCCGGAGATGTCTCCGGAGGCGCTCACGCGGGCCGATCCGCGGGCAGGGTTGCATTCGACCGTGAAGAGTGGAGCCG
>JAKLEF010000032.1 GCA_022703195.1 Candidatus Fermentibacterota bacterium
GTGTTCTCGAGGCACACCAGCCTGCGCGGAGCGAAGTGGATGTCGGGACTCCTGGCCAGGGTCGCGTCGATCTCGGAGGGATCAGGCAGGCCGTCGGGCCCCTCGTCGAGCCTGTGGAGCTGGATGCCTCCGTTCAGGGCGGCCTGGGCCCCCTCGAAGATGTAGACGTGGCTCCTGCTGCCGCACACCACCTCGTCGCCTGGATCGGCCAGCACCCTGACCGCGACCCCGTTTGACATCGTGCCGCTCGGCATGAAGACGGCGGCCTCGAAACCGAGCATCCCGGCCACCCTCTCCTCGAGGGCGTTCACGGTGGGGTCCTCGCCGTATACGTCGTCACCGACCTCGGCGTGGGCCATCGCGTTCCGCATGCCCAGCGACGGCACGCTCACGGTGTCGCTCCTGAGGTCGACCCTGAACCTGCCCAAGGCTACCTCCAGAGTCCGACGGGGGGCCTGGAGAGGGCCTCCCGGAGGATGGCGTCCATCAGGCCTTCCGCGGGAAGGCCCGTGGCCTCCCAGAGCTTCGGGAACATGCTGATGGCGGTGAAACCGGGGATCGTGTTGATCTCGTTCAGGTAAACCTCGTCGTCGCCAGCGAGGAAGTCCACCCTCGCGAAGCCCCTCCCCCCGAGCAGGGAGAAGGCCCGAGCCGCGCGGGCACGGACCTCCGCGGCCCTTCCGGCGTCCAGCCCGGCGGGAATCAGCAGGCGCGAGTCGGAACAGCAGTACTTGGCCTCGTAGTCGTACCAGCTCCTCCCCGGGACGATCTCGCCGGGGACGGAGGTCTCGACCGAGGCGCCGCTGCCCAGGACGCTCACCTCTATCTCCCTCGCGTGCTCGACGGCCTTCTCGACCAGGACCAGCTCGTCGTATTCCAGGGCCAGGGCGACGGCCTCCTCGAGCTCCCCGGCATCGGCCGCCCTCGAGATGCCCACGCTGGAACCCAGGCGCGCCGGCTTCACGAACAGCGGCAGGCCGAGCCCGGCGATGATCTCCCCGGCACCGGGTGCAGGACGCCCCGCGAGTATCTCGATCCACGGGACCACCGGGATGCCGGCACCTGAGGCCAGCTCCTTGAACACGATCTTGTTCATGGCGACCGCCGACGCCATCACACCCGCCCCGGCGCAGGGCCATCCCGCCATCTCGCAGAGACCCTGGATCGTCCCGTCCTCCCCCAGCGTCCCGTGCAGGACGGGGAAGAGAACGTCGAACCCAATCCCGGAACCGCCCTGCGAGAGCACCCACCTGGGTTTCGACATGTCGACGGAGACACCGGCGCCGTCGACCGTCCAGGCCCCGTCGGAACCGATGACGGCAGTGACGGTCGAATGCCCGGCACGGGCCAGGGACTCCAGGACGAACCGGGACGATTCCAGGGAGATCTCCCTCTCGGCGGAACGCCCCCCGCAGACAACGAGTACTTTCATCATGACCTCCAGACGCAGTATGATGACTATGCCCGCGCGCATCTGTCCACAACCAGGGATGCAGGAGCGCGGAAGACCCGAAACGCGGAGGCTCCCGATGCGGATACTGGTGACCGGCGGCGCCGGCTTCATAGGGTCCAACGTGGCCGACATGCTGATCGACAGGGGCCACGAGGTCCACGTGATGGACGACCTCTCCACGGGCTCCAGGGAGAACCTGAACCCGGGCGCCGTGTTCCACGAGCTCGACATAAGGAGCCCCGAGGCCGCTTCCGTGGTCAGGGGCGGAGGATTCGACATCCTGTGCCACCATGCCGCCCAGATGGACGTCAGGAGGTCGGTGAGGGAGCCCCTGTTCGACGCCGACGTGAACATAAGGGGGACCATCTCGCTGCTCGAGGCGGCCCGGTCGGGCGGCGTCAGGAGGGTCGTCTACGCATCCACCGGAGGCGCGGTCTACGGCGAGCCGGAGGCCATCCCCGTGGCCGAGAGCCATCCCGTCAACCCGATCTGCCACTACGGCATAAGCAAGCACACCGTGGAGCACTACCTCTTCCTCTACCGGCACCTCTACGGCCTGGACTACGTGGTGCTGAGATATCCCAACGTGTACGGGCCCAGGCAGAACCCGCACGGCGAGGCCGGGGTCACGGCGATCTTCACCCTTGCCTACCTCGAGGGCAGGCGGCCCAGGATCAACGGAGACGGCAGCCAGCTCAGGGACTACGTCCACGTGCGCGACATCGCCAGGGCCAACCTCATGGCGATGGATCTCGACAGGAGCGACATATCGGGCCGCATCTTCAACATCGGGTGGGGCGAGGGCAGGTCGGTCAGGGAGCTCGACGGCATCATCCGAAGGCTCACAGGCACGGATCTGGTGCCCGAGCAGGGCCCCCCCCTCCCCGAGGAGATACTCAGGATATCTCTCGATGCGCGGCTCGCGGCCGAAGTGCTTGGCTGGAAGCCCGAGATAGGGTTCGAGGAGGGTCTCGCCGACCTGGTCGCGCACCACAGGGGGAGGAGCCGCTAGGTGCGCGAGCCCGTCTTCCTCGACAGGGACGGGGTCATCAACGAGAACGTCCCCGACTACGTCCGGACCCTGTCCATGTGGATGCCCATACCGGGCTCGCTCGAGGCCGCAGCCGCCCTGTCCGCCGCCGGGCATCCCGTGGTCGTCGTCACGAACCAGTCGGCGATCGGCCGAGGGCTGGTCGACAAATCGACGGTCGACTCGATAAACGCCCTGATGTCCGGCAGGATCGAGGCCGCCGGGGGGAGGCTCTCGGGCGTCTACGTATGCCCGCACCGGCCCGACGAGGGGTGTACCTGCAGGAAGCCGGAAACGGGCATGATAGAGGCTGCCAGGCGCGACCTCGGCCTTCCCCCGGGAGGCTGGCTGGTGGGCGACGCGGAGACCGACATGGAGATGGGCAGGAGGGCCGGCCTCGAGACCGTCCTGGTCATGACCGGCAGGGGCCTGGAGCAGGCGGGGCTCGCCAGGCCCGGGAACCAGCCCGACCATGTGGCGGCGGATCTCGCGGAGGCGGCGGCGATCATCCTCGGGGCGGACGCCCCGGACGAGGGAGGTCCGAGTTGAGGAGGCGCACGGCCAGCAGGGTGAGGTCCGTCGTCGCGATCGCCCTCCCCTTCGTCATCCCGATTCTCGCACTGGGGATCTGGATAGTGTCGGAGAGCACGGGCCAGGACCTCGACGATTCCGGGATAGTGGCTTCGATCGACGCATCGGGTTCTGGGACAACCTACCTGTCCACCCTCCTGCCCGACGGGCCTTCAGCGGTTTGGACATGCTCCGCAGGCAGGTTCGCCGAGAGCGACGAACCCACGGCGGGCGGCAGGAGCGTCACCTGGCATCCCGACCCCGGCTTCTCCGATTCCGTGACGATAGTGGTCACCACCCCCTCCGCCGTCGACTCGGTCAGGTTCCTGCCGTTCATCCCTCAGCTCACCCCGAGCATCACGGTGTCTGCCGCATATCACCTGGGCGTGATGGACCGCGCGCGTGACATCTCGCTCTCGTCAGGCACCTACAGGGTCCTGGTCGAGGACGACAACCTGAGCGAATACGACGGCCTGGTGGTCCTGGTGGTCCACCGGCCCGGGGAGGGGCGCTGGGCGGCGGCCGTCCTCCCGGGAGACACCCTCATGCTCGACCTGCCCCTGGGCGCCCAGGTGGAGGCGCTGGGGCTCGATCACACCGAGGATGCCCTGGACAACGGCGGAAGCGTCCTGATAACGTTCGAGACAGCGCAGTAGGCTCATCCGAACCTCCGGAGGAAGCTCCTCCTCTCCGACAGCAGCCAGCATGTGGCCATGGCGGCCACCCAGAGCCAGGCCCAGTGGCCGCCCTCGAACCGCACCACCGGCAGCCGCATCAGACCCAGCAGGTTCAGCCAGAGGAAGACCGACCACTCCTCGATCCTCGCGAAGGGCACCCAGACGATCGGCAGCAGCGACAGAGCCCCCGTGAACATCGTGAGGGCCATGAACGGCGTGGTTGCCACCGTGGCAGGAGCCGAAGCGAGCGCCAGACCGCCGTAGAGCCCCGTCAGGATGGGCGCAAGCCCCAGCGTGATGGACATCCCCGAAAGCAGGCCCGTAAGAGGAGCCATCCAGGCCGGGCCGAACCGCCACCTGATCGTGGTGAGCACCAGCACGGCCACGAAAGACATCTGGGCCCCCGCGTCGTATGCCGATTCAGGATCGGCGGCGAGCACGGCCGCGGCGGCGATGGCCCAGACGGAATGCCCGGGCGCCCTGATGCCGAGCACCGGCAGGAACGCGGCCGAGACGGCCATCACGGCCGCCCTGACCGCGGGGGGCCTGGCGCCGGAGAACTGGGTGTAGAGGGCTGTCATCGCGAGGCACACCAGGGCGGCGAAGAGGGGGCGCCTGCGCCTGAGCCCCCTTCCGATCAGGAGATAGGAGAGGGCAGCCACGATCCCGACATGGTAGCCCGAGACGGACAGGATGTGCGTTGTCCCCGTCTCCCTGAAGAGGATGCGGACGGCGTCGGGCAGGGTCGACCTGTCGCCCGAGACGAGAGCGGCGGCCAGAGCCGACGGAGTGCCGGGGCCGAGCCTCGATCGCCAGGTCTCCAGCGCCTTCCTCCTCAGCCTCGCGAACGGGTCGCGCGACCTGATCACGGTGTGGTCGCAGACGAACAGAGATCCCCGCTGCTCGAGCCCCAGCACCCTGAGCGAATCGCCCTCCATCGTGTCGGTGTGGATCCATTTGCCGTCGAGCCAGATCCTGCCGGCATCGCAGAGCAGCACGGCACCCTCGCGCGTCACGACCTCGGCACTGCCCTCGAACACCCCCGACCTGCCCGGGGGTTGCAGGGACGACCCGGCATGCGGTACCTTCCCGGCTGCGGCCAGCAGGAAGAGGCCGGAAGCCAGCAGAAGCCTTCCCGTGCGCCTCCTCCCGGCGGCGGCGGAGGCGAGCCCTCCCAGAACCAGCGATGTACCGGCCAGCGGGTGGAGGACAGGCGCGAGGAATATGCCGGAGATGTATGATGCAGTGAGCCAGAAGAGCCAGGGCGACAGGGACATGTCAGCCCCCGTGACCAGGCTGCATTCGCCCGGGACGACGCCGCTCTTCATCCTCGACAGCTTCAGGAGCGCATTCAACGTGGGCTCCGCGTTCAGGACGGCCGAGGCGGTCTCCCCTGCGGCGGTGCTCCTCACCGGAGTCTGCGCGGTGCCCGGCAACAGGAAGCTCGCGCACTCCGCAAGGGGCACCCAGGCCTGCGTGCCCTGGCGCTACTTCGAGCGCGCCGAGGATGCGGTCATGTGGGCCCGCGGCACGGGCCGCCGGGTAGTGGCCCTCGAGCGGACGCCCGGCAGCATCCCTCTCTACGAGGCGGACTTCGATGCCTCCGACGCGTTCCTCTTCGGCAACGAGGCGCTCGGCATCAGCCCGGAGGCGCTCTCCGCCTGCGGGCTTTCCGTGCACTTCGTGCAGTCCGGCGTGAGGAACTGCCTCAACGTGTCCAGTGTAGTGGCGATAGTGGCCTCCGAGATCCAGAGGAGGAGGCTCGGAAGCCGGATACGGCTCCCCCGCGGCGGGAGCCTCGCGTAAGGAAGTGGGGTGCCCGATGCCCGTGCCCTTGCTGGCAGCCATCGTCTCCGTCCTCGGGTGGATCTACCAGGTCGACCCCGCGATCTGCAACGGATGCGGCAACTGCATATGGTCGTGTCCTGAAGGCGCCCTCAGCATCCAGGGATACGACGCCGTCATCGACCCCGAACTCTGCACAGGATGCGGGATATGCGTCAACTACTGCCCCAGGGGCGCGATCTACAGGACCTGGTACACATCCGCTCCGGATGAGGGAATGCCGGTGATCCATGCCCCCAGCCCGAACCCCACGGCGGGGGTGTTCACGGTCTCCGCACCGGAAGGCTGCCTGGTGGAAGTGGTGGACATGGCGGGCAGGCTCGTCGCATCGACGACCTCCCCCGGCGGCGAGGCATCGCTCGACATCTCGGGGCAGGCCCCCGGCACCTATTCGGTCATAGCCTCCGGCGAACCCGCGGGCCCGGTGGTGCTGCTCGAGCGCTAGCTATCCCGTCCCGATCAGGAAAACCGCCGGAACCGGCCTTCGGATGGCGGGCGGCAGGAGTTCTGCGGCCCTTATCGTCCCCGAAGCTCGTAGTTGATCAGCATGCCGGTCGAGTACTGCATCGCGGCCAGGTATCCGTCCCCGTTGCAGCTGATGTTGAGCAGAGAAGAGTCCGGCAGGCACCAGGTCCCGAGGTACTCCCCTGACAAGCTGTAGCGATCCAGCAGAGCAACCGGAGAACGCCTTTCCGTCGAGCTGCTCCCGAACATCCTGCCGTCGGCCATGATGTTCGTGACCGCAAAGTTTATCTCGCCCTCGGGCCCCATGAACACCGACCTGAGAAGCGGGTAGTACACTCCGCTCATGGATCCGCCCGTGACCTCTATCTCCGGTTCTGTCACGGCGAAGGGGAACTCGCGGGTCGGGACGCAGACGCTCGTGCGGTCCGAGAGATCGCATATGATGACCTTGCACTCGAACTGGCTGATATATACGAGATGGTCCGGCGGGAAGAAGTCGCACCAGAGGTCGTAGACCGACCAGTTGCCCTCGTTCCCGGGTTCCCAGGCGGCCTCGCCTAGGCTGAACAGGATGCTGTCGGCGTCGACATCCACGATATGGACGTCTCCGCCGGGCTGCCGCTTCGAGAGGACGGCAAGGCCGTAGTCGCCTGCGTATCTGACGCACTGGGGATTCCTCACGGAGGAGAGCCTCCTGAGGAACCGCCCGTCACGCGAGTAGATGTCGACGTAGGACATCCCGCTGTTGACCACCGCTATCGCAGAATCACCGATCGACATCTGGCCGATCTCGAGGAAGTTCCCAGGCCCCTCCCCCTCTCCGCCCGCCCTCCAGAGCAGAGCGCCGGTCGAGTCGATGCAGACCAGCGACTGTGTGGCGAGATCGGCGATGACGATCGTGTCGCCCGATGTGTCGATGAAGTAGCCGTCGTAGAACAGGGGCTCGGCGAGTTCATCGGAGCCTATCTCCCAGCGCCTGTCGATCACGACCCGGTGATCTTCCCGGCCCTCCCAGAGGCCGATGGCGGAGGATTCCATGTAGGTCTGCCACTTCAGGAGGGTGTCTTCGACGGCGGACTCCGGATCGACCGGAGGCACCGGCGGGTCCGAGCAGGAAACCGTCAGCAGAGCCGAAGAAAGCAGAATGAAGACCGGCAGATGCCGGCCTGCAGACCCGCCCTTCATGGCTGCCCCCGGAGGACGGTCAGGCGGGTGGTCTGGCGGAGGCCGCGGGACGAGACCGCCTCGAGGAGGTAGGTGCCCGCGGGCAGGGAGAGGCTCCCCAAGGAGCGCTCGCCCGGCTCGAGAGACCTGCGGTCAACTACCCTTCCCGTGAGGTCATATACCATGATGCTCAACGGCTCCCCATCCATCCCGGGCCAGTGCAGGACCAGCCCGGAAGCGCCGGACGGGTTCGGTGAGACGCGAAGAAGCCCTGCGCAGCCATCCGGGACGTCGGGTCCGATGCCGAGGAGCGATGTGGACAGGACATGGTGTCCCGGATCGAAGGTCACGTTCTGCGGCTCGAAATCGAAGATGAACGTCTCCGTGTCCCCCTGTACGTCGTTCCACATGGTCACGAGCGAGTCGCCGCCGGTCCCGTGCACGGAGAACTCCAGGGGCATCGTGAAGAACGTCCCCCCGCCCTGGGCCTGGTGGATGGAGATGTCGAGCTCCCACGCCGATCCTGCCTGGGTGATCTCATAGTCGATGTCATAGACGGGATAGGCCTCTCCGTAGACCCATTCGTCGAAGAACCACGAGAGGTCGGACCCCCAGCATCCCTCGAAGTGTCCCTCGAGGTCCTGCGTGGTAGCGAGCCCGAAGGCGTGATCGGCCAGGTACGCGGACAGGGACTCGAAGAAGCACTCGTCCCCCACCACGTTCCGCAGCATGTGGAGGACGCTCGCGCCCTTCTGGTATGTAGTGTACCCCCACAGCTCCTCGGGTTCGCCCAGGGGGAACACCTCGCCGCTCTGCAGATAGGGGATCATGATGTCCGACACCATGTAATCGTCATAGGCATCCGGGCCGTAGTGCTCCGCCCAGAGCGCCTCGCAGTAGGTCGCGAACCCCTCGGACAGCCAGACGTCGTCCCAATCGGACTCCGTCACGCAGTTGCCCCACCAGGAGTGCCCCATCTCGTGGACCACGATCGGGTCGTTGTTGGTCTGCCCGTTGATCAGGGACTGGAGGTGGTAGACCTCCGAGGTGTGCTCCATGTCGCCCTTCGGGGTCTCGACATAGGAGAACTTGCAGTCCCAGGGGTACGGGCCGAAGAGGCTCTGGAGCCTCGTCATCATCAGGTCGACGTTCCGGAAGCTGCCGAGTGCGTCAGGCACCTCCGAAGGGTAGACGTAGTAGTGGATCCATGAGAAGGTCGAATCGACGAGATCGACGTATTCGGACGCGGACACCGCCGCGAGGTAGGTCGACATCTCCTCGTCCAGCGCCCAGTGCCAGGTCGCCTTGCCGCCGGCATGGGAGACCCCGAGCAGGTTTCCGTTGGCCACGACTTCGATGCTGTCGTCGACGGTCACGAGGAAGTCGAACGTGGCCTTGTCCGCGGGATGGTCGTGGCAGGGGAAGAAGCACTTGCCGAGCGACGGAGGGATCGTGTAGACGCCCACGCCCATCTGGTAGGAGACGTAGGGGTGGAACCAGAAGCCTCCGAACTTGCCCGGGCCCTCGTTCCAGGGCTGGCCGGAGTAGGCCACCTCGACCCACGATGTGTCGCCCGGGTAGATGGTCGGACCCAGGTCCACGAGCATGGTGTCTCCATCGTGGGTGAACGCGAGGGCGCCCGACGGGCCCGTGACGGACTGTACCGAAAGCGACTTCAGTTCGAGGAGGAGGTCGGTCAGAGGTGTGGTGCCGGGTGTGAACCAGACCCTGCATGATCCATCCAATTCCTCTTCGGATGGTATGATCTCCAGATCTATCTCGTACCGCACCACGTCCTGGTCGGCCGGGGGCGCGGCTTCGGATGCAGAGGCTCCGTCATGTCTTGTGAGGGCGGCGACCCTGTGCCCGGGTCCGCCGTCGGGCAAACCGGTCGTCACCATGAGGATGGCAAGAGGGATCAGCATCGCGACCTCCCGTCCCGGTCAGCCCTGCCCCAGCAGGTGCCCGCCGATGAACTCTCTCAGGAGGCTCAGGCGCGGGACTGCATCCGCGTCGATCGGCCTCACCAGCGAGAAGACCGAGAGCAGCCTGCGCGCCGTGTCGTATGACACGCTCCCCTCGGGGACGGTTTCCAGTATGGGTGCGGCAAACGGCTTGAGGACTGGAAGTTCATAGGGAAGGGACGAGTTGAACATCGCGTCCGCCATCTCCTGGAACGGGAAGATGTGGAGCCTCTCGCCCCTCCGGACGCTCGGCCACTTGCGGATCGTCTCCTCTCCCGAGTAGCCCCTGGTCCTGCCGTCGCGCGTCATCCTCCTGATGAGCCGGGAGTCCGAGGTGGACATCCTGGTGAGTCTGTCGATGTTCATCTGGGTGAGGGCCGAAACATAGATCCTGTACTTCGCCGACGGATCGACTCCCGGGGTCAGCATGTCGTTGAGCCCGTGGATGCCCTCGATCAGCAGGAATTCGTTGGGGAGCAGCCTCATCGGCGTCTGCCCGTCCCGCCTGACCCCCTCGATGAAGTCGAAGACGGGAAGGAGCACCTCCCTGCCGTCGAGCAGCTCGCTGAGATGCCTGCCGAACATTTCGGTCTCCAGAGCCTCGAGGCACTCGAAGTCGTAATCGCCGTGCGAGTCCTTGGGAGTCTCGTCACGGTTCCTGAAGTAGTTGTCGACGCTGATGCTCTTCACGCCGAAACCCTGAGCCCTCAGCGACATCCCCAGGAGCCTGGTGAAGGTGGTCTTGCCGCTCGAGGACGGCCCGGCTATCGTGACGACCCGCCGCATCGGGAACATCCCCTCCAGGGCCATCACGATCTCGGTCAGGCGGTACTCCTGGTAGAAGTGGCTCATCGCGACCACCTCGAGGCCTCCGTCCTCCTCTATCCTGGAGTTGAGCT
Source organism: Candidatus Fermentibacterota bacterium (assembly GCA_022703195.1). Taxonomy (GTDB): domain Bacteria; phylum Fermentibacterota; class Fermentibacteria; order Fermentibacterales; family Fermentibacteraceae; genus Fermentibacter. Next base: position 10,068 of record JAKLEF010000032.1, read on the forward strand.
CGTCGATGTCCCTGACGTGCATCCTCGACCCGTGCTTCTCCTCCAGGTCGAACTCCCTGGCTAGTTTGGGCCTGTCCTCCCAGGGCGCCATGGAAGGCCATTCCAGGGAGCCGGGGAACCTCAGTACGAAGCCCGCGTCGAGCGGGTGCAGCTCGAACAGCTCGAGCATCCCCGTGGACGGGAGGACCGGACCCGTGCCGAAAGCGGAGGAGCCTTCGAGAGAGTTGATGCGGTAGGGGATCGAGCCGTCCCACCACCTCCCGAGGGAATCCGGGATCGCCACGCCCGGATCCCTTCCCGCCATCGCCGTCCCGAACGGGATGTCGGCTGCGATGATGGAGTCCAGCGCGGAAGTCAGGGCGCCGCAGATCTCGGAGCTCGAGATCCCCGGCCTGTCCTCCAGCCTGCACTTGTATCCCAGGGAGAGCGCATGCTCCACCCACAGGACGGATCCGGGGAACACCCTGCGGCTGGCCGCGTCCAGCGCCAGGATCAGGCTGCGCCTGTAGACCTCGCGCCCCTCCGACACCCAGGGCAGCACAGCATGATAGGAGGCTCCCGCCTCGGCCTCGTCGGTGAGGGGGATCACCAGGCCTGCCTCGTCCACCGCGGCCACGGCCCTCTTCCTGTGCTTCTGCTCTATCGCGTCCAGAACTCTGCCCAAGTCACTCCTCCATCGAGATGCCGGATGTTCCCGGCCGGAGATCGATAATAACCCGGGACGCCGGGACGGGGAATGACGGACCCGGTCCGGTTTCGCGAATCTCATATATTCCGCCGATAAATCGACTATCGGCGAAGCCCCCCGTTCTCATCCCGCGAAATGGGCCGGGCGTCCCGTATCCGGGGTCGGACCGATTCATCGTCCCATGGCATGGCCGGTTGAGGCTCGATCCACTGCGGGGGGCCTCGGGGACGGCCATGGATTCCGACGTGACGGGATGCCCGATGGAGGGAACAGTTGACCCGGGAAGGCGGTATCTGCAGTTTAGACGGGCATGACACCAGGGACCGATCAGGAGGATGCAATGATCGATCTGCTTGTACTGGCTGCACTTCTGTCGACCGAGCCCCTTCTCTCGTCCACCGACGTGCTGGAGAGGGGCGCCACCACCGTGTACACACTGACGGTGATGGAGGGCACGGACTACTGGATCGTTCTCGACTGCCCCCCTCCCCCGGCGGACTTCGATGTCACCGTCGCCTCGAGGGACATGGACTTCGACGAGTTCATGAGCCTCCCGTACTACGAGGACTACCTCTATGCGAGGGGATTCTCGATCGCCGACGGAGGCAGCGAGGGCTCCGAGAGCTTCACCCTCACGGCCCCGTATACCGGCCCTGCCTTCATCGTGATCCACGACATCGGCGAAACCGGCGGGAGCTACGACCTGAAGGTCTACTGAGCTTGAATCCCGGGTCCGGCGGGGACATCTCCGTTCTCGAGCTGAACACGAAGGTCCGGGATCTCTTCCAGACCGTCTTCCCGTATCCGGTATGGCTGAGGGGCTCCCTCTCCGGGAGACTATCGGCCGGCCAGAGCGGCCA
>JAKLEF010000320.1 GCA_022703195.1 Candidatus Fermentibacterota bacterium
GGTCAGGCCGTGCGCGATCGAAAAGGCGGTCGAGAGCTGCGCCTGCTGCGACGGCTTCCCCTGCGATGCTCTGAAGCCCCTGATGGCCAGCCGCGAGGGTCTGCTCCTCTACTGCCGGCCTCCGTCGGGCCCCGTCACCCGGGAGGAGTACGAACTCTGCATGAGGCAGTTCGAGAGCATGCCTGTGCTGTTGCGTAAGCTGACGGAATGCGGCAGGCTGGGCGCCTGGGTGGCGGAGGAGACTCCCCGGGAGAACTGATCCGGCGGTCAGCTCCTGCGGTCGTCGAGCACCCCGGGGACGCGGATCGAGAAGCGGCAGCGCCCGTTGCCGTTCAGCAGAGACTCATCGACAGTGACGTCGACGGGCACGCCGAAGATGCCCTCGTAGATCCCCCTGTACCACCCCGCGCTGCACTCGCAGTACTCGACCGGCATCCTTCCCTGCGCCCCTCGTGCTAGCGGGCAGAAGCACGCGGCCATCCGCCTCTCGAGCGGGGTCGTCGCGCGGGCGAACGCCTCGGGGTCGCGGGGGCGGCGGATCTCGACGATCGCGTCACCCTCGATGAACGGGTCGCCGAAGCGGTCCGGGTTGTCCCTCATTGCCGCCACCACGGCTTCGGGGCTTTTCGTCCCTGCATAGAGGTCTCTCAGCGCCGTGATGTCCGAGCCCCCGAACTCCTCGACGAACCTGCAGGAGCGCTCCTGCATGATCTGGCGCCTGGCCTCCCCGTCGGGAACCTCCGCGGCAAGCCTCTCCTGCGCGCCAGCCGACCACTCCGCATTCGCCGCGATGTCTTCCGACAGACCCTCCCAATCGGTTGTGACCCTGTCGCCGCTCCCGGCACCGGCCCTGCGGTCGATCGACTCGCGCCACCTCTGCATCTTGTCGGAAAGCCAGCCCATCATCCCTCCCTGAACTGCAACTGATCTCCTCGGTCCGGCTGGACCAAGCCACCGCATGAACATATCGCCGGGCCTCGGGGACAGGCAGGTTCCCGCCGGCCGGGATCATTTGTCCGCGACTCCGTGACAGATGGTCAGGGATCGGCCGGCCGGGCAACCGGAGGCACCCGGCCGGCTGACGGGATACCTAGGCGGTCATCTCCTCGACGGGGACGATCTTCTCATGTGCAGCGCCAGCCCTGTCGAACAGGGCGGCCAGGTCTTCCGCCGATGGTGCGGACCAGCAGCAGCAGCCGAACCCTTCATCGTAGTTGAGGAATGCTCTCTCCATGGACATCCCGCTTCCGCCGGAAGCGGCGAGGGCCTGGCTTCAGGACCTCTTCAGCGCTTCCGCCGGGAGCTTCGGCATGATCACGAGGAACTTCATGTCGCTCCCTCCCTGGTTGGAGAACCGTCACACGTTAACATGAAACAGAAAGCACGGGTATGGTTCCCGGGCAAAGGCGCCCCGTGTCGATTCCGGCTGGCATATGCAGTATTGTCACGTAGTACGGTAACGCTCCATTCACGGGAGGGGCCGATGTCGGAGAGGGCAGAGAAGGTCCTGGTCATCAACGGCAGCCCGAGGAAGGGCAACACCTTCCATCTCGCCGGGGTAGTCGCGGATGAACTGAAGAGGCTCGGCGGGGTCGAGGTCGAGTACCTCCACCTGTCGGAGAAACGCATCGAGCCCTGCCGCGGCTGCGGGCTCTGCATGACGCACGGCTTCGAGAAATGCCCGATCCACGACGACGTGCCGGGGATCATCGCCGCCATCCAGCAGAGCGACGGGGTGATCCTCGCCTCCCCTGTCTACGTCTACCACATCTCGGGCCAGACCAAGCTCTTCCTCGACAGGCTGGGAGCGTACTTCCACCGGCCGGCCTTCTACGGCAGGCATGCGATGGCCCTGGCTACTACGGGGTTCTTCGGCACCGCTCCGACCCTGAAGTACATGAAAAGCGTCCTGGGCGCGCTTGGCTTCAGTACGGTGATCACCGCGGGCGGGCAGGCACGGGACCTCGAGGACGTCTTCATACCGAAGCTGGAGCAGAAGGCCCGCGAGGCGGCCTGCCGGTTCCACCGGAACCTCTCACGAGGCGGTTCCGTCCGCCCCTCCTTCGGCAGCCTGATGCAGTTCAGCATGCAGCGGAAGTGCTTCACAGACCCCAG
>JAKLEF010000321.1 GCA_022703195.1 Candidatus Fermentibacterota bacterium
TGACGCCACGGAAACCGGCAGCACCGCGCGCTCCAGATCCCAGGACGCCCGTTCGGATCCTGAGGAGTCGATCAGCACGATCTCGGGGGAGTCGGCGCGCAGGCAGACTATCGTGCCGCCGGGTCCGAGCGCGGCGTCGACCGTGCCGACAGGCAGGTCGAACCCTGCCGGAGCCGCGGCCAGGACCGCTGTCAGGAGCGCCGGGAGCTCAGCGGACAACCGCGAACCTCCCGCAGACCTCAGCACCCCCCTGCACGAACCTGTACGCGTACACGCCCGTGGAGAGACCGGCCGCGCCGGGGTAGGAAAGGACGGTCTCGCCCGGCCCCGCCGTTCCGAATTCGACGGTGTCGACGAGGCGGCCCGAGGGTTCGAAGACGTACATGCAGGCCTCGGATCCGTTCGAATCGAGCCCGAGGTAGAGCGTGCCCGTGCAGGGCTGGGGGAAGACCGCGAGGGTCCCGCCGGGGAGACCCAGATCGCCGGCGGAGGCCGAGAGGTCGAGCCCGAAGAACGAACCGCAGAGCAGGAGCACCTCGCCCTGTTCGGGGAACGGGACGGCCACGTCGCGAGCGCTGCCGGCCTCGAGCATCTGGGGTGCGTCGGACGCCGAACCCCTGAACCAGGCCGAGAACTCGCCCATGCCGGAGGCCGAGGCCCTGAAGCTGCCCTCGGAGGAGGAGCAGTCGAGGCTGTAGGCGTCCAGCGTGAAGGCCGGGAGTGGATGCGCGGGATCCTCATACGGAAGGGCCTCCACGGACCCCTGCCAGTCGAGGCCCCTGCGCGAACCAGGCTGGGTAGTGTCGTAGTCGGACACCCTGAAGGAGTCCCAGCCCCAGCGCCCGTCGCCTATCGCGGGGTCGTCGATCCAGCAGGCGAGGGCCCACTCCCGCATGACCTGCATCATGTCGACGGGGGTTCCCGAAGCCTCCTCGACCGCCTCCTCGACGCCCGGGAGGCCCGATGCCGCCGCCCTGAGAGAGCCGTGAACGAAGGCGTCGCCGCCGAACCTCTCGTACAGGTAGGCGAAGAACAGGTATCCGGCGCCGTAGCCGGCGACCTGCTCGACCGGATCGTCGAACTCGGTCCAGCCCGCCGGCGTGACGCCTCCCAGCTCGATGAACGTCCCGACCTGGTCGGCCGGGTAGCCGCAGAGGAAGGTGCCGGTCTGGGCCTGGTTCTCGATCACCCAGAGCTCCTCGCCGCTGAAGGGCTCGAGCCCCCACTGGATCAGGTGCACTATCTCGTGGGAGGCGGTGTAGAGGGCGTCGTCGCCGTCGCAGGGGTAGCAGTCGATGTAGAGCATCTCGACTTCGTTCGAGTGCCCCCCGTACTGCAGGTACGCCTCCTCCTCGGTGAACTGGTTGTAGGGGCTGAAGAACCCGGCGATGACCACCCCGCCCTGGGCGGGATCGAAGCCGTCGGGGATGTCGAGGACCAGGAAGTAGACGTTCGGGTCGCCGTCGATCTCGTCGGGGACCTCGCCCATCACCGAAGTGGTGCGGGCCACGATGCCCGCGCCGGGGGAGGCGGGGGTGCTGTCCTCGAGGGCCTTCGCGAGATCGAGGACGTCCTGCATCATGTAGTGCTCTCCCCACGAGGCGTCCTCGACGAAGATGTACGTCCTCGAACCGGCGAACCTGCAGGTTGCCTCGACCAGGTAGAACGTGAAGCCCTGTCCGCCTCCGGAGTAGTCCTGGGCCCAGAACATCACCGTGTCGCCTACTTCGGGGCCGTTGGCGGACAATGCCAGGGGATTCGAGGGTTCGAATGACGGGTCGTGCCTCGCGTCGATCTGCGCGACCCTCGGATCGGCGAAGGTGCCGTCGATGAGCATCCGCCCGGGCGAGGCGAGGATGAGCGCGAGCATCAGGGCATGCATCAGAACCTCGCTCCCACCGTGATGCGGACGGACGAGAAGTCGTACGGGTCGGGGCTGTCGAGGGAGCTGTAGAGCACGGGCTCGTCGCCCCCGATCAGGGCGGCGTCTATGGCGCTCACTGCCCGGTTCACCACCGCGAAGGCCCCTGCATAGATCGCCCGGCGGTACCATTCACGGCTCTGCCGGAGGGCGTCTTCGAAGCTCCCGCGCTCCTCGTCG
>JAKLEF010000322.1 GCA_022703195.1 Candidatus Fermentibacterota bacterium
ACCACTGGATACTCTACAACCTGCCGCCCGAGCCGCCCGGCATCTACGGCGGCCTCCCTGTGGAGCCCGAGCTCGAGAACGGGGCGGTGCAGGGGGTCAACAGCTTCGGAGTCCCGGGATGGACGGGCCCCGAGAGCACTGGCACCCTCAGGGTGCTCGTCTTCACTGCCCATGCGCTGGACAGGCGGCTCGACATCCCCCACGGATCAGACGCCGAGACTCTCGCCCGGGCCATGGCCGGCTCGGTTCTGGCCACGGCGACTTTCTCCGCCCGTTTCATGGGAAGGGGCTGAGCAGGCCGTGGTGATGGCATTCGCCCTCACCAGCCCGGCGTTCAGCTCCGGCTCGACGATCCCTTCCATCTACACGGCCGACGGTCTGGACATCTCGCCTCCCCTGGAATGGTCGGGCGCCCCTCCCGGGACCGTGACCCTCGCCCTGATCTGCGACGATCCCGACGCACCGGGCGGAACCTGGACGCACTGGGTCCTCTATGGCATCCCGGCGTCAGCCACGTCCCTCCCGGAAGGGATCGCCGGCTCCGTCCACCTGGATGACGGCTCCGTGCAGGGGCTCAACAGCTGGGGAGAGACGGGATGGCGGGGTCCGAGCCCCCCGTCGGGCACCCACAGGTATGTCTTCAGGCTCCACGCGCTCGACACGGCGCTCCAGCCCGACTCCTCCACCACCGCGCGCGACCTCCGCGAGGCCATGCACGGGCACATCCTGGGCAGCGCCTCGCTAACCGGGCTCTACTCCCGGAGCCGCTGAGCCCGGGATGCCTCCCGGCAGCCGGTTCCGGAAGCTCTGGGCTCTCGACCCGGACACGGTCTATCTCAATCACGGATCGTTCGGGGCCTGCCCGCGGGATGTACTCTCCTTCCGCGCAGGGCTCCTGGCCGAACTCGAGGCCGCGCCGATGGAGTTCCTCGTCAGGCGGCTGCCCGGCCTGCTCCAGTCCGGGCTGGAATACGCCGAGAAGCTGACGGGCGCCGAACCCGGCTCGATCGCGTTCGTGCCAAACGCAACCCACGGGGTCAACACCGCCCTGGCCTCCTTCGGGCTCCGCCCTGGCGACGAAGTGCTGGTCGGGTCTCACGAGTACTTCTCGACCCTGAACGCCTGCATGCGCCACTGCGCGGCCGCGGGCGCCCGCTGCAGGGTCGTGCCGATGCCGTTCCCGGCGCGCGGGCCGGAGGGCGCCGCCGAGGCCTTCCTGTCGATGGTGACTCCCGCGACAAGGCTCGCCGTCATCGATCACGTGACGAGCTCCACCGGGTTCGTGCAGGACCCCGCGCCGCTGGTGGCCGCGATGCGCGGGAAGGGCGTCGAGGTTCTGGTGGACGGCGCGCACGGCCCGGGAATGGTTCCCCTCGACATGCAGGCGATCGGCGCGGCCTTCTACACCGGCAACTTCCACAAGTGGCTGTGCTCGCCGAAGGTCTGCGCCATGCTCTACGTTCGCCCGGACATGCAGGAGAGAACACGCCCCCTGGCCACAAGCCACGTGGCGGGCGACTTCGACAGCGGCCAGAGCGCCTTCCGGGTCGAGTTCCAGTGGAGCGGGACCCCGGATCCTACAGCCGCCCTGTGCGTCTCCCGGGCCGGGGAGTACCTCGCCTCGCTGCTGCCGGGCGGGCTCCCGGCCGTGATGGAGGCCAACCGGAACCTGGTCCTAGAGGCCCGCGGCATCGTGGCCGACGCACTGGGTGTCGGTCAGTCCTGTCCGGACTCGATGACGGGGGCCATGGCCTCCTTCGAGCTGCCCTGGATCGATCCTCCCGATCCCCCCCTGCCGGACTGGATATGGATGGACCCGCTCCAGAGGCGTCTCCTCGAGGAGTGCCGGATCGAGGTCCCGGTATCGTACCTTAGGAGGGAGAGGCTGCGGATCCTGCGGATCTCGGCGCAGCTCTACAACGACATCTCGCAGTACGAGTACCTGGCGTCCTGCCTCAGGCGGATGCTCTGACACCAGCCTCTAAGCTTTTCATCAGCCGCGTACCGGATCAGGTGCCGGATGCGGTCGTGCAGAAGGAGTTATTCCGAAAATGTGGCCGGAAGCATGAATAGCCTCCTCGAGATGGCGTCGCA
>JAKLEF010000323.1 GCA_022703195.1 Candidatus Fermentibacterota bacterium
CGGGCTGCCCAGCGAGAGGTTCACGGAGAAGACGAAGAAGGTCCGCGCGCACGAGATGCCCAGGAGCGAGTTCGTGAAGCTCTGCCTCGAGGTGACGTCCGGCGCCGAGGAGGGCTTCCGCGAGCTGTGGACGAGGCTCGGCTTCTCGTGCGACTGGGACGAGATGTACACCACCATCAGCCCCCGGGTTAGGGGCCTGAGCCAGAGATCGTTCCTCGACCTCCACTCGAAGGGCAGGATCTACCGGAAGAGCATGCCGACGCTCTGGTGCCCGGACTGCAGGACCGCCGTCGCCCAGGCCGAGACCGAGGACCGCGAGCTCGACTCCGTCTTCCACGACCTGGTGTTCGGGCTGGCCGGCGGGGGGACCATCCCCATAGCGACGACGAGGCCCGAACTGCTGCCAGCCTGCTCTGCGGTGTTCCGCAACCCGGAGGACGGGCGCTGGGCTCACCTCGAAGGCAGGAGCGCGGTCGTCCCGCTGTTCGGGCGCGAGGTCCCGGTGCTCGCGGACGGCAGGGTGTCCCTCGAGAAGGGCAGCGGCCTCGTGATGTGCTGCACCTTCGGAGACACCACCGACATCGCCTGGTGGGAGGAATACGGGCTCGAACTGCGCATAGCCCTCGAGCGGAACGGCCGCATGAACGAGCTGGCAGGGCCTTGTCAGGGCCTGACTGTGAAGGAGGCCCGCGCCAGGGTCGTCGAGGACCTGACCGCGGGCGGGCTCCTGACCGGCTCGAAGCCCCTGGTCCACGCGGTCAACGTCCACGAGAGATGCGGCACCGCCCTGGAGTACCTCGTCACCCCTCAGTGGTTCATCCGCATCCTGGACATCAGGGACGAGCTGCTCGAGCGCGGCAGGCAGGTTAAGTGGCATCCCGAGATGTTCCGGGTCAGGTACGACCACTGGGTCGAGAACCTCAGGTGGGACTGGTGCATAAGCCGCCAGCGCTATTTCGGAGTGCCGTTCCCCGTCTGGTACTGCGGCTCCTGCGGGGAGCCGGTGCTCGCCCGTGAGGAGGACCTCCCGGTGGACCCGCTCGAGGATTCGCCCTCCGGTCCCTGCCCGCACTGCGGATCGTCGGAGTTCACGCCCGAGGCCGACGTGATGGACACCTGGGCCACCAGCTCGCTCACGCCCCTCATCAATGCGAAGTGGGGTGAGCCCGGCGACAGGTCGGGCATGATCCCGATGAGCCTGAGGCCCCAGGCTCACGACATCATAAGGACCTGGGCCTTCTATACGATCGTGAAGGCGCATCTCCACATGGACACGATCCCGTGGCGGCACGTGATGATCAGCGGCCACGCCCTGAACCCGAACCGCGAGAAGATGTCCAAGAGCAAGGGCAACGTCGCGGGCGACCCACTGACCGCACTCGAGAGGTACTCGGCCGACGAGCTGCGTTACTGGGCATGCTCGAGCCGGCTGGGCACCGACGTGATGTTCAGCGAGGAGGTCCTGGGCCTGGGGCGGAAGCTCGTGACGAAGCTCTGGAACGCGGCCCGGTTCACCGCCGGGCACCTCGAGGGATTCGTCCCCTCCGCCCGCGTCGAGCTGCGCCCCTTCGACAGGTGGATCCTCTCCCGGGCATCGAAGGCGGTCGCCGATTCCACATCGGGCATGGAGGAGTTCGAGTACTCCGTCTGCATGAGGGAGGCCGAGTCCTTCTTCTGGAACGCCTTCTGCGACAACTACCTCGAGATAGTGAAGGGGCGCCTGTTCGGCTCTGATCCGCAAGCCGCCGACGCCGCCAGGAAGGCGCTCTACGACTGCCTCTATGCCGTCCTCCGCCTCTTCGCGCCCATCCTCGTCCACATAACCGAGGAGCTCTACCAGGGGATCTTCAGGGAGCACGAGGGCCATGCCAGCATCCACACCGCCCCGTGGCCCGTTCCGGGGGAGGCCGACCCCGATGCCCTCCGGGCCGGGGACCTCTGCCTCGGAGTGATCGAGGCCGCCAGGAGGTACAAGAGCGAGAAGAACCTGAGCATGGCCGCCCCCCTCGGCAGGCTCTCGGTCACCTCCTCCGGGGAGGACATCGCGCTTATGCGCGGCTTCGGGGAGGATCTCGGGAACGTCACC
>JAKLEF010000324.1 GCA_022703195.1 Candidatus Fermentibacterota bacterium
GTGGTCGTTGGTGTATCCGTAGTCCTGCGTCAGCTTCAAGTACAGGAACTGCACGTCGCCGTAGTACCTGATGTGGTTGTTGCTGGAGTTGTACCCGCCCGAGATGATCCAGGCGTAGGTGTGCTCGGGGTCGTTGGCCGGGGTCTGCGGGTTGGGCACGAACCAGTCCAGGAGGCTCTCTCCGTCGGCCGGAGTGCTCGCGGGAAGGCTGGTCATGTAGACCTCGAGCCTCTCGAGGCAGTTCGGGGGGGTCTGCATGTCGACGACGCTCATCGTGCCGTCGAAGCCGACGAACACCCAGCGGCAGGCGTGCTCCCAGTTGGCCAGCGCCATGTCGTCCACGAGCACGAGATAGCCGGGGAACGGGCTTGCCACCGTCTCGTGCCAGGATTCGATGCCCTGGCCGGCGTAGACGGCCTGGGGATGGTAGTAGACGGTCCTGCCCGAGATGTCCGACGAGAGCAGGTCGTCTACGACGAGCGCGGCAGCCTGCCGGGGGCCTGCCACGTTCGCGGCGGACACGGCGCAGAGCAATGCCAGGATGGAGAACGAGAGCTTCAAGTCACTCCTCCGTTCGTGTTTGGGATCCAGATCTCGAACGACGGCCGGATCTGCCGGGCTTCAGGGCGAGCCCTTCCATCCTGCAGACCGCGAATATACTCACAGAAGAGGATAATCCCACCGGCGGCCGCTGCGTTCCCGGCAGCGGCCCGGAGCTTCATCAAACCTCCATCGCGATGGTGCTCGTGTACATCTCGCCGGGCTTCAGGACATCCCCGCCCACGGGTGTGAAGCCGAGAAGGCAGAACCGCGGGTCGTCCGGCGATTCCCAGAAGGTCCTGGCATACGGCGCCTGGGAGAAGACCGCCTTCCTGAGCGATGGGTCCGCGATGACCTCGGGTGTGCAGGATAGCCTAACGAAACCCTGGTTCTCCCCTTCCGACAGGTCGGCATAGATCTGGCAGCGGGGGTTCCTCCTGACATGGTCGACCTTCGGCGAGTCGGGGAAGGTGAGCATGAAGATCCTGCCCTCCCGGACCTGGAGGGTCATAGGCCGGAGGGCCGGACCGCTCCCCGAACAGGTCGCGAGCACGACCGTCTTCCGGGATGCCAGCAGATCGAGGGCTTCCGAAAGGGGGACCTTACCGCTCATCGCAGCCTCCTTGCATTGCGGCACGAACCCTGCACGGGGAGGAACATACGCGTTCCGCAGCAGAAGGCATCTTTTCATTATGGAAAGCAATATTGACGAAAAGGAAAGATGAACTATGATTATGGCAACCCCGAATGCAAGGGGTGCAGTCAAAGGAGATGTTGAGATGGACGAGGAGAAGAGGGAGATACTCAGGATGCTCTTGGAGGGCACGATAGACGTCGAAGCTGCGGAACGCCTGATGACCGCGCTCGACAGCGGCCGGTCCAAGTGCGGAACCGGCGCGGGCTGGAGGCAGGGCCCGGGCAGGCCGGCAGGCTACTCGATGATCGCGGAGACCATGAACACGATCCGCGAGACGGTGGCGGGCATCGGCCCGGCGGTGCGTTCGGCGCTCGAGTCCGGGGATGAGTGCGGATTCGACGACTGCGACGACTCCAGGAACAGGGGGGAGGAGATCCCGGTCTCCGGAGGCGGATTCGGAATCGAGCCGGGCACACTGGTCAGGGTCGTCCACACCGGCAGGAAGGCTCCCGGGAGCCTGACGGTAACGTGCAGCGAGGGAGCCTCCGCCACCATCGGGCACGACCCGGCCGTCAGGGTCTACCGCCAGGGTGACGAGACGACCGTCGTCTGGTCGGGCGGCGACCTGCTGCTGGGCCTTCCTTCCTGCACGGGCAGGCTGAAGGCCCGCTCGCGGGGAGGCGACATGTCCGTGAGCTCGCTCGCGTTCCCCGTGTCCCTGCGGACGATGGGCGGCAACCTCACACTGACCGGGATGAAGGCCCCCTTCAAGGCCAGAACCATGGGCGGTTCGATCCGGCTGTCCGTGGTCGGGAGGGCCACCGGGAGCTCCATGGCGAAGACCATGGGCGGCAACATAGAGATCGAACTGGACACTGACGCCAGGGAGTCGC
>JAKLEF010000325.1 GCA_022703195.1 Candidatus Fermentibacterota bacterium
TAGGGTGCGACCATGACAACCCACTTGCGGACTATGGATACTGCGGGAACGAGACGGAGGTCATCGAACTCGAGGACCCGGGGTGGATCGGGGTGAACGCGGAGAACTTCACAGCTCCGGCGGTCTGCATATGCTCGTATGCCGACATCGGCGCCCCTGCGAACCGGATCAGGATCGAGGTTCTAGACACCTATCCCGGTGACGAATACCAGGATCTGTGCGTGAGCGAGTTAGTCATCGCGGGATACGACCAGGATGCGGTCGAGAGCTGGTATTCGGACTGACGCTCCTGCCGGCCCTCATAGCCGTCATCCTCTGGGATGGCCAGGCCCTCGAGGCGTTTGTCGAAGAAGCCCCGGCGCCGGGCAGGTGCTGTCTTGCGCTCCTCGGCGACACCATACGGATCGATTCCGGCGAACCCTGCGACTGGTTCCTGGTCAGGGCGATCCCGGGCGCCTATGACGATACCGGCAGCGGGAGGTTCCACGGCGCCGACACTCTCCTCTACTCGACGGCATTCCTGCAGGGGGGCACCGGAACCCTGGTCTTCGTCGCAGGAGAGGACTCCGGGCTGCCATCGGCCGGCACCTTCTACATCGCCGCAGCACGCCCGGGCATCGCGATGCCCGACACCATCGCGAGCCGGGAGCCGCTCCACGCGGTCTGCCCCTCCATCGCACAGGTTGCTGTGAGATCCGGCGACACATACATCGACTACCTCCTGGAGACCATCGGTACGCCGTTCATCATGGCTCCGACGAGCACTCCCGGCGGATCCCACCAGGCCGACGACAGGATGGGCTTCGACTGCGCCGGCCTCGCTGTCTACGGCATCCGGCGGATGGGAATGGATGTCGGCTACCTGGGCCCGGCGGGGATCCTGCCCTTCCTCGAGCCCGTGCTGGATGGGCTTCTCGCCCCCCGTGAGATCGACGGAACCGTCCTCTATCTCGACGATTCGGGCGCCACCGTCCCCACCGGCGATGAAGGCCTCAGACCCGGAGACATACTGCACTTCCGCGTGCAGGTGTCGGTATTCCTGGAAGATGCCGGCACACCCGGCCTTCTAGACCCGCAGGACCTTGTGATCCAGTCGTGGTTCGACGGTCCGATGATCTGCACTCTCGAGGAGAACGGCTTCTACGGCCTGCCCCTCCGCGTGCTGAGATGGGGTCAGGCTACTCCTGCGTCAACAGTCGTATTGCCTTGATTTTCATGTCGTTACGCGCATGGTCCTTCAACTGGTGTTTCGTGCGGAAGGAATGCCTTTCGGAATCGCCTCCCGGATCGGTGCATCGATCATGGAAGCAGGCCGATACGGAGAGGATATCACGGAAGCCTGACGGAAGCTTAGGAGTTGGCCGGAGGAGTGGACGTTGGAGACATATTCAAAGGCAGCAAGGTATTACGACAAGCTCTACGGAGGGAAGGACTACGCCGGCGAGGTCGAGCGCCTGATCGAACTCGCCGGGCTGAGGCCTGATGACGGTTCGCTATCCCTCCTCGACGTCGCCTGCGGGACGGGACGCCATATCGATCACCTGCGGGGAAGATTCGCGGTCGAGGGCCTGGACATCTGCCCGGAGCTCCTGGACAGTGCACGGATGCGGAATCCGGGCGTCCCTTTCCACCAAGGCGACATGATGAAGTTCGATCTCGGCAGGTGTTTCGACGCCGTGGTCTGTCTGTTCAGCGCCATCGGCTACGCCGGCTCCATCGGGGGCCTGAGGTCGGCGGTCGGCAGGATGGCCGCCCATCTCGCCCCCGGCGGGGTAATGGCGATCGAGCCCTGGTTTTCACCGGCCGACTGGCGGCCCGGCACCGCCCACGGCCTCTACATCGACGAGCCGGATCTGAAGATCGCCAGGGTGAACACGAGCATGGCCCGCGGCAGGATGTCCGTGCTCGACATGCACTACCTGATAGGTACCCCGGAGGGGACGGAGCACCTGGTGGAGCATCACGAGCTTGCCCTCTTCGAGAGGGAGGAGATGGAGGAGGCGTTCCATCTCGCAGGGCTCGGTGTGCGGTTCTATCCCCAGGGCCTCAAGGGAAGGGGCCTGTA
>JAKLEF010000326.1 GCA_022703195.1 Candidatus Fermentibacterota bacterium
GAGCAGGGGATCGTACTTCGGCGCCAGGAAGCCCGAAGACGGACGCATCTCCTGGGACAGGAGCTCCCGGGCGGTCTTCAACCTCATCCGGGGGGTGACGCGCCCCTATCCCGGGGCCTTCGGATTCCTGGGCGGCAGGAAGGTCCTGATCTGGTGGGCCAGGCCCCTGGAAGGCCCGAGCCTCGAGCCGGGGGCTGTTGTCGTCTCGAAGGGCCTGGTCTTCATCGGCACCGCTTCCGGGGCCATCATACCCCTGGAGATCGAGGTGGACGGCACGGTCTACAAGGGAGAAGAAGTCGCTGAATATCTCAAAACACACGAAGGGAAACGCATGACATGAAGGTGCTCATACTCGGCGTCAACGGGTTTATCGGATCGCACTTGAGCGTGCGGATACTCGAGAACACGGACTGGCACGTCTACGGCATGGACCTGGGCGTGGACAAGCTCAGAGGCTGCCTGGGCAGCAAGCGGTTCCACTTCGTCGAGGGCGACGTCGCCATCAACAAGGAGTGGATCGAGTACCACATCAAGAAGTGCGACACGGTCCTGCCGCTGGTGGCCATCGCCACGCCCAAGACCTACGTGGAGAACCCGCTCGGCGTGTTCGAGCTGGACTTCGAGGAAAACCTGCGGGTCATCCGGCAGTGCGTGAAGTACCGCAAGCGGGTCATCTTCCCCTCCACCTCCGAGGTCTACGGCATGTGTTCGGACCAGGCCTTCGACGAGCACACGTCGAACTTCGTGCTGGGGCCCATCGAGAAGGAGCGCTGGATCTACTCCTGCTCCAAGCAGCTCCTCGACCGGGTGATCTGGGCCTACGGCAGGCAGGGCCTGAACTTCACCCTCTTTCGGCCGTTCAACTGGATCGGCGCCCGACTCGATTCTCTGGAGACCGCCAAGGAAGGCTCGTCGAGGGTCGTGACCCAGTTCATCGCCGACCTGGTGGACAACGAACCCATCACCCTCGTGGACGGCGGCACCCAGAGCAGGTCCTTCACCTACATCGACGACGGCATCGACGCGGTGATGAAGATCATCGAGAACCGCGACGACAGGGCGAAAGGCAGGATCTTCAACATCGGCAACCCGGAGAACAACTGCACCATCAGCGACCTTGCGGACAAGCTCATCACCCTGTTCAAGGAGCACCCCTCCTATGACGCGAAAAAGTTCAACCCCCGGGTGGAGGTGAAGAACTCCCGGACCTTCTACGGGGACAACTACCAGGACATCAGCACCAGGGTGCCTTCCATCGAGAACGCACGGAAGATCCTCGGGTGGGAGCCCAGGGTGGGGCTCGACGAGGCGCTGAGGTTCACCCTGGAGAGCTTCCTCGACGAGGTGTCCTTTCGAGATGCCTGATCTGGCCCTGAAGGTCGATGTCGACACCTTCCGGGGCATGAAGGAGGGTGTGCCGGTCATTGCCCGCATCCTCGACGCCCGCGGCCTGAAGGCGAGCTTCTTCATCAGCTTCGGCCCCGACCGTTCAGGCCTGGCGGTGCTCCAGCTCCTGCGGCCGGCCTTTCTGAGAAAGATGATCCGCACCAATGCGCCGGGTCTCTACGGCTGGAAGACCGCCCTGTACGGCACCCTCCTGAAAGCCCCCCTCATCGGGCTCGCTTTTCCCGACACGGTGCGCGGCCTCATGAACGCAGGGCACGAGACCGCCTGCCACGCATGGGACCACCGCCTCTGGCAGGATTGGCTCTTCCTCATGCCCGCGTCCTCGATAGGGGCGTGGTTCAGGAAGATGGTCGCCGCGTACGAAGGCGTGACGGGAATGAAGCCCAGGGCCTTCGGCGCCCCCGGCTGGGTCATGGACGGCCGGTCGCTGGAGGTTGCGGCAGGGTGGGGCTTCGATTACCTCAGCTGCTCCCGCGCATGCCTTCCGTTCGTCTTCGCCGAGAACGGCATGCTGGAGGTCCCCTCGAACCTGCCGTGCATCGAGGAGGCGGGGGTGGACGGAGTCATGGCCGCCCTGGAGCAGCGGGCCTCCGGTGGAGACCCCCAGGTACTGCCCGTCCATGCCGAGGTGGA
>JAKLEF010000327.1 GCA_022703195.1 Candidatus Fermentibacterota bacterium
GTTGACGGCCACCCTGAACTCGACCGGCGGCGGCTGCGGGGACCTGCTCTGGACGACGGCCGCCGTCGTCGCCCTCTCGGGATCGGCCGACAGGGTGGTCTTGCCGGTTCCGGACAGGCCGAGGAGGAGGGCGGAGTCGCCCTTCGGCCCTTCGTTGGCGCTGCAGTGCAGGGACAGGATGCCGTTCAGGGGCAGCATGTAGTTCATGACGGTGAAGATCAGCTTCTTCACGCTGCCGCAGTAGGCCGAGCCGAAGACGACTCCGATGTTCCTGTCGAAGTCCATCCCGATCATCATGGTCGAGGTGTGGCCCAGCCTCGGGTCGATGCGGAGCCTGCCCTCGTACCTGGCGGGATCGAGCTTGCGGTCGGGGACCACGACGAGGGTGAACGGCCTGTCCCTGAAGATGCTGCCTGCGAGCACCTTCTCGTCGAATGGGCGGAACATGTTGTAGGTGAACAGGGTGGTGAGCGCCTTGTTGGAGACGGTCTTAACGTGAAGCGCGCATTCGGGGTCGGAGCCGACCAGCCTGTCCGTCACGTACAGCTTCGGGGAAGCCCCGTAGGCCGCGAGCGCATCCTCCAGGACCATGTCGAAGGTCTCCTCGTCGACCGGGAGGCAGTTCGGGCTGGACCAGTCGATGTTGCCGGCGCTCGAGGGCCGCTTGACGATGAGCGTGTCCTCCGGGCTCCTGCCCGTGGATTCGGGGCGGGTCCACGTCGCGAGGGCGCCGCAGGCGGCCACGGAGGCCTCCCTGTTCCTGACGCACTCCAAGATCATCTCGGGGCGGGGGATGTTGGTCATCACCACTCCCCCGCGCGAAGACAGGAAACCTGCCAGTCTGTCCTGGAAGATCATCTTTCCTCCCGTTTTGCGGATTGCCTGCGGGCGCGGGACGCGCCGACCACCCTGGCTCTAGAATAAGCCATGGCGCGGCCCGAGGCTAGGCCGGGCACGGCCGGGCGGCTTCCGTGGAGCATGGCGCCGCGCTATCTTCCGGCTCGTCCCCGTTGCATCGGAGAATGCGATTGAAGCTGGTACTCCTGGATGTAGACATGACGCTGATCTCCGCCAGAGGAGCGGGGATGGCCTCGCTCGACGCTGCGATGTCCGACCTGTTCGGCATCGAGCGCGGGTTCGAGGGAGTCGAGTTCGCGGGCAGGACTGACAGGCTGATCGTCGAGGACGGCCTCTCCGCCAACGGCCTCGCACCGTCGGAAGAGATGGTGTCACGGGTCCGGGAGGCCTACATCAGGAACCTCGCGGGCAGGCTCTCGGCGGGATGGCCCGCCTCGGTGCTGGGGGGCGTGAACGAACTGCTGGACCTGCTGACCCGCAGGGAGGATGCTTGCTTCGGCCTCCTCACGGGGAACTGGAAGGAGGGCGCCTTCCTCAAGCTCGCGGCCTGCGGCATAGACCGGTACTTCAGGTTCGGCGCGTTCGCGGAGTGCGGAAGGATGAGGAGGGAGCTGATACCCCACGCGCTCGGGATGGCCGAGGCGGTATGCGGCCGGCGCCCCGGCCCGGCCGACACGTGGATCGTCGGAGACACGCCTCACGACGTATCCTGCGGGCGCGACTGGAATCTGCGGACCCTCGCCGTGGCCACCGGGCCGTACGGTGTCGAGGCCCTCGCGGAGTGCGGGGCGGATGCCGTGCTTCAGGACCTCTCCTCCACGGAGACGGTCGAGCGGATCATCTTCGGATGAAGGGCCTGGAGGGCCGGATGTCGCCCAGGCTTGCCTGGGGCCTGTACGACTGGGCCGATTCCGCCTTCGTGACGACCATCGTAGCCGCCGTGCTCCCGGTCTACTTCGCCTCGGTGGTATGCGGCGGCAGCGCCGAAGTCTCGTTCCGGCTGCTGTTCTGGGATGTATCGGGCAGCCCCACTTCGCTCTGGGGCTACGCGGCCTCGATCGCGGCCCTCCTGGTCGCCGTCGCATCGCCGGTCGCGGGCGCCCTGGCCGACGCGGGCGGCAGGCGGAAGGTCTGGCTGGCCT
>JAKLEF010000328.1 GCA_022703195.1 Candidatus Fermentibacterota bacterium
CCGCGACACCGACCTGCTCCTGGTCGAGGGCCGAGGGAGCACCGCCTGGATGGAGCTCGCGTTCGACATCGCCGACCTGTCCGAAGACGACGACACCGTCCTGCCCCTGCTCCTGTGCTGCCTGACCGGCCTCGGGGCCGGCGGCATGGGCCATGCCGCCATGTCGGTGCGCATCGCCCGCGACACGGGCGGGATCGACCCGAGGCCCGCCGCGTACGAGCATGTCGCCACCCGGAAGCCTTCGCCCGTGGTCTCGATCCTCGCCGGGTTCTTCCCGGACAGGCCCGGGGCGGCCCTCGAGGTGCTGCGCTCCGCCCTGCTGGAGCCGGGGCTCGACGCGCACGGCAGGCTCTGGGAGCTGGTGGAGGAGCAGCGCGGCGAAGGCCTCTCGGCCCTGGTCTCCTCGGGTGACTGGTACGCGAGGCTCTCGGCGGCGGCGCTCCTGTCGCGCTCCTGCGCCCGCAGGAACACCTGGGAGGGGCTGCCCCAGTGGCGCTTCATAGACAGGCTCTCGCAGAGGAGCATGAAGGGCCTCTCCGGCAGGCTCTCAGGGCTCTACTCGCAGATCTTCACCCGTGACAGGCTCTCGGCTGTCTCCTGCTCCCCCGGCGCCGAGCCCGCAAGGTTCGAGGATGCGCTTTCCGCGTTCATCGATTCTCTTCCAGCCGGTGTGCCCGGCGCTGGAGGCGCCCCGCGCGTGAGGCCTGCAGGGCCCGCCTACAAGAAAGCCGCACCGGATGCCTCGTTGGAGGCGGAGTCCGCCGCCGCCTCGCCAGCTACGCCTCCGGCCGCCCCGCGCCTGCCCCACGCCGCCATGATGAGGCTGCGCTCGGACCTCTCGACGGTGTGCATCGCCATGCCCGCGCCGGGGATGGGCGACCCGACCGCGGCGATGTTCACGGCGGGCACCGCCGCTTTCGCCGACGGGCCGGCCTACAGGAGGCTCCGGGTCGCCGGCGGGGCCTACGAGGTGTCGGCCTGGCACGACCCGATGTCGGGCCTGGCCTACCTGATGAGCAACAGGGACCCCGATCCGGCCAGGGCCCGCGCGTTCTTCGCCGGGGCTCCCGGCCTCCTGCGTGCTTCGCCCCCGTCGGCTGAGGACGTCAGGCTGGCCGTGCTGTCGGCATTCGCCGGCCTCGAGCAGCCCATGGGTCCCAGGGTGAGATGCAGCGCTGCCCTCGCGCGCCATCTCTCGGGGGTCGGCAGGGCCGACCTCGAGGCGCTACGCCGCTCGCTCGCGGATGTGGAGCCCGCGCGTCTCGCGCGGGAGTACCCGGAAATGCTCGAGAAGGCTCTGGAATCGTCATCTGCGTTCGTGTTCGCCCCGATGGGGGCGTCGGTAGAGGCCGTGTTCGGGCGGGGGGCGGACGTCACCGTGCTCCCGTCGTGGAGGTGAGCGTGGGCGAGGGGACCGGCAGGATCAGGGAGATGCTCGTGGAATGCGACGCGCTGCTCGAGGGCCACTTCAGGTACACCTCGGGCAGGCACGGCAGGGTCTATTTCGAGAAGATCCGTATGGCCCAGAGGCCGGAGTTCGTGGACGAGCTGGGGCGCATGATGGCGGACGCATTCGCAGGCGACGCCGCGGAGATCGACGTGGTCTGCTCCCCCGCGTTCGGGGCGATTGTCTTCGGGTTCAGCACCGCGCTCCACATGAAGAAGCCCTTCGCCTTCCTCCAGCGGGATTCCGACGGGCGCATGACGATCCGTCCGGGCTTCACGAACGTGGGGCCGGGTACGAGGGTGCTCCTGGTCGAGGACGTGGCCACGACGGGAGGGAGCATCCAGGAGTCGCGCGAGGCCCTCGAGGAGAGGGGGGCGCGGGTGGTCAGGACAGGTCTCCTCGTCGACCGGACCGGCGGGACGCTCGATCCCGGAATGCCCTGGAAGGCGCTTCTCTCCGTGGCCGCCGAAAGCTGGGACGCGGCGTCCTGTCCATTGTGCGCACAGGGGGTTCCGCTGCACGTTCCGGGCTCGTCGGGAAAGAAGCC
>JAKLEF010000329.1 GCA_022703195.1 Candidatus Fermentibacterota bacterium
CCGCGACGCGCTCCCGGCTCCTCACCAACGTGCTCGTGGCGATGGACCTGCCCGAGGGCACCTACTCCAGCCTCGAGAGGGTAGTCGAGGGCGAGAACCTCGTCCCCCAGGTGAAGCCCGGCCTCATGCGGACTCTGCTCGGAGGCGAGATCTCCGTCGATGACGATCCCATGTTCGGTCAGGTCGCGTTCGGCGACACCCTCGTCCTGGCTGACGCGGTTCAGGGCGAGATAGCGACGGTCGTGAGGGAGAGCGAACTCGTGGTCATCCTCAAGTTCTTCCCCGACTGCGACTACAACGGCATGGTCCAGGCGCTGGACATGCTCAGGCGCAACGGCGTGAGCCGTACCGGAATAACGATCCAGGAGAGGACGGGGGGTGGGGCCTGATGCTGATACAGCGTAGGATCAGAGCTGCGGCGAAGGTCTACACCGGATCCTCGGCTGACCTCGTCTTCATACTGATCATCTTCTTCATGAGCACGACCCTCTTCAAGGAGGAGGGCGGGATGAGCATACGGTTCCCGCAGGCCCACCCCGAGGTCATGACGGAGATAGGCAAGCAGTCTCTCTCGATAAAGGTGTGGATCAAGCAGATCACGCCCGGCGACCCGTCGAGCGATCTGGTCGCCCGCATAGGCGACTTCGACATGCCCGTGAGCGACGTGCCCACCCAGCTCCGGACCCTCAGCGAACGCCTCTGGCGCGAGCAGAACAAGTCCGTGGACGTGATAGTGTTCAACGTCGACCAGAGGGTCCCGATGGGGGACATGGTCGAACTGTTCAACGCCCTGCGATACGAAGAGCTCTACAGCGTGATGTTCAATGCTGACGAGTTCTACTACTGAGGGGGGTGGAGAATGAGCACCCATGCGAACAGCGAGTTCCAGGAGCGCTCGGCCCTCCTGTACGACTGGGCGATAGCCGGCGCCATAGCCAGCATGATCCTGCTCCTCGAGGTCATCCCGAGGAGCGAGATGGGGCGTATCAACACCCGCACCTCCGACACGGAGATGGAGGCCGTCGAGGCCGACATCGCCTTCGAGGACCAGGTCGAGGAGCAGCAGGAGGAGGTCGAGCAGCAGCAGGAGGAGATGCAGCAGGCCGCGGAGCAGATGATCGAGGAGCTCCAGACGGATGTGACGATCTCCCTCAGCGCCGACACGATCGGCCTCGCGAGCGTCACGACCGTCTCCCAGACCATCGAGGACGTGGGCCCGGGCGACGGAGGCGAGATGGGCCCCCCCAGGTTCATGCCTGCGGAGGTCTTCCCGTCCTGCACGTTCCAGCCGGCTCCCGAGTACCCCGAGATGGCCAGGATGGCCGGAGTCGAGGGCAATGTCGTGCTCTGGGTCTACGTGAAGACCGATGGCACGGTCGGCGACGTGCAGCTCTACAACTCCAGCGGGGTCGAGTCGCTCGACCAGGCTGCGCTCTCGGCGGCGCCCCGCACCCGCTGGGTTCCCGCTTCGAACAACGGGATACCGGTCGGAGTGTGGACCACGCTCACGTACCGGTTCACCCTGACGACATGAGGAATGGTATGGGGAAGGAACTCTCTCACACTTCCGGGACCGGTCGTGGAGCGACCCTCCCGGAGACCAAGCTTACGAATCGGAGGTGAAGGAGGGTATGAGAAGATCCAGCCTGAGACCCGGTTTCCTGATCCTGGCGACCCTTTTGCTGGTCGTCATGACCGGCGCGGCGGGGGCCAGGAGCATGAGGCAGATGACACTGCCCGAGGGGACCGACGCTCGCCCGTCCACGGTCTGGGTTCTGCACAACCTCAACAACAACTGGAGTGCATTCCTCAACATCGGCCTCTTCGGCGACCCCTGGGCGGTCTACCCGTCCTGCGAGTGGCCCGGCGGCGAGGGCAACAGCTACCTCTGGGACGGCGAGTTCTGGAGCGCATGCTACGGCCCGGTCACGGTGCACGGAGACTCCCTCGCCAAGTGGACGAGCGTCACTGACTACTCCACCGGGTGGGAGTT
>JAKLEF010000033.1 GCA_022703195.1 Candidatus Fermentibacterota bacterium
GGTCCTGGTGTACTCGACGGCCGAATAGGAGCCCTCGGTGAGCCAGCCGGCGGTCGGACCCCAGCTTACGCCGCCCTGGTCGTTGATCTGGACGGGATCAGTGAAATCGCTGGGGTCGGACACGTTGGACCAGGCGAAGTTGACGATGTCACCCGGGTCGACGTTGTAGGCGATCGTGTTGTGGCCCGTGCCCTTGGATGCGCGCATGGAGCCAGCGTACTCGTCCTCGACGTTAGGGAAGGTGGTGCCGTACGTCCATGTCGATCCGGAGTTGGTCGAGTAGTAGTAGCCGAGGTTGATGTTGCTGCTGGAGAAATCGAACGAGACGCAGATCCAGGCGCTGGTTCCCCTGGCGTGGGCGATGTCGGGGTCATCGAGGCTTGCGGCGCCCGAGTTGTTGCTGACCTGCTGGGAATCGAGCCATGACGAGCCGTAGTTGCTGGAGCGCTTGATCCTGACCTCGTCGTTGGTCGTGAGGCGCGTGTCGATGAAGGCGACCGAGACGACCCCGCCCGTGCCGGCTGCGATGGCCGGGTACGGATGGGTGTCGGCGTCACCGAACAGCGATACGTTGTTGACCCAGCCTGCCCCGGAAAGTGCGTTGCGGGCGGCATAGACGTTGTAGTCGGCCGCGTCGGGCACATACGTGACGTAGAGGTAGCCCGAGGAGCCTATGTCGCCGTCCATGTCGGCAAAGATGACGTCGTCGGCGATCTGCTCCCATGTGGCATTCGAGCCGTCGGTGCGTATCCTGCGCATCCAGAGGTTGTCAATACCGCTGGTTTCGTCATAGAGGCAGAGGATGCACACCCAGGTGTTCCCACCTGTTGTCACGACGCGGACCTTGGCGTTCCCGAGAGCGCCGTCGGTGTTGTAGCAGGTGGCCCAGTCAGTCCAGGTGACGCCGGCGTCGGTGGAGCGGAAGACCCTGATGCTGTCTCCCGTGGTGTGGTAGGTGTCGAATGCGGCATAGAGATAGCCCGTGACCGGGTCGACGTCGAAGTCCTGGCTCTGGCCCACTCCGCCGCTGCTCGAGTAGATGAGATGGTCGGGACCCCAGTCGGAGCCCTCCCAGCGGAGGATGCTGCATGCTTCGTCCCTCGCGGGGGGCAGGACGCCCTCCAGGGGGGACTCCTGTCCCGGGACGTATGTCGGATCGTCGGGATTGGCGAGTGCAGATGCTGGTATGGAACCATAGCTGGGCTGTACCACCACGCCTTCGGGCGTGTCAACGCTGCTTGCTGCGGCGGTTCCGGCCGAGATCGCCAGAACTGCGGCCGTGAGTACGGCAGACAGTCGGTACGTCATGCTTCCCCTCCCTGGCGGTTTCACCGCCCAATCGTACCCTCCGAGCCACCCCGGCTTTGATGAGGGATACCATTGAAAAGACATTTTCCTCCATTCCGGAGGCAGTGTCAACGGAGGGATGCGTCCCTGTCAGATCTTCCTCTCCCGCCCTGCCTCCTCGAGGACCTCCGAGCACTCGGACCTCAGCCGGTCGAGAGCCGCGGCACCGGTCTCCCCCACCGCCAGGGCCTGCTCGAGATCCTTCCAGAGCCTCTGGATGCGCCTCTGGAGCATGAGTGGCGCCCCTCTCTCGCAGAGGAGCTCGATGGCCTCGTCCCTCGCCAGGAAGGGTCTCCTCGAAGATAGGACTCCGGCGATCCCCCTCTCGAAGGCGGAGAGCAGTTCCTCGACGTCTCCCGCATCCTCGATGCTCGAAGAGGGGTCGCTCCTGCGGCGGCTGCGGAGCAGCAGCACAAGGGAGAGCACGGCAGTGCATGCGGCTACGGATATGAGGATGACCACGGGTCCGGATCCACCGCCGGGTCGATCCAATCCGGCAGAAACCGACGCGTCGCATTCGGGGGGCATGTAGTCGACACGGACAGAGCAGGCGGGGATCGTGGCGTACCTGTACCCGAGGCTCCTGGTGTCGAACCAGGGCAGGCTGTCCCCTCCCGCCGAAACCGTTCCCGTGTCGGTCTGGACGAGGAGGAACCTCTGCCTGAGGGTATCGCCCGACATTGAGGGACCGCCGATCGGGGTGACGGTCGCCGGACCCTCGACACGAGGGATTGGCATCGAACGCATGGAGCGCGTTCCCGGGCCGGTCGCCTCGAGGAGCAGCAGCCTGTCGCACCCGCTCCTGGACGTATCGAGGAGGCGCAGGTCCACGCTGTCGGCCACACCGGCGAATCCCCGGGGCATCCCGTCCGGCGGGAACGGCGCGACATCGATGCGCACGGTGTCTCCGGTTACCGTATGGATGGGGCCGTCGCCGAAGAACATCTCCCCCGCCTCGTAGACGTTTGCCGACATCACGGGAAGGCGCACCTCACCATCAGAGGCTGCGGTCACCTCCAGGGTGTTGAGGCGGCTGCGCCTTGCGCCGTCATCCATGACCCGCCAGACGAGGGTCTCCGGTGACGACAACAGCCTTGCGGTCCCGTTCTCCGGAGGCCCCCATCCCGTCTCCACGCTCTTAACCATCAGCCGGGACACAAGGTAGTAGTCCACGTCGAAGGGAACGCCGGGGTAGATGCGCTCGTCCTCGACCACGGTCACTATCGCGAGCGGCTTCCCGTAGGGCGCCCTTCCTGAGGACTGCATGCCTCCGACGGGAATGACGAGGATGCTCTCCGCAGGCATGCGGAACACACCGCCGCCGCCGAGGATCACGATCATGGGGCCTATGCTCTGCGGGCCCTCGAAGCCCTGGTATGTCTGGAAGATGAGCTCAAGCCTGCACAGTGACTCGGTGACACCGTTCACGGACCTGGTGCTCCGCATGGAGCGGCTCGAGAGGAATGCCAGCCCGTCGGAGAATACCGGCTGCGTCGAGAGGGACGTGCAGGACGGGTCATTGGAGGAGAGCGAGAACGTGAAGGTCGATCCGGCCTCTATGGAATCGGGGTGTTCGACCACGATAGAAGGCTGTGCGAGAAGACAGGCGCTCAGGAGGAGCCCAGGGATCACCAGTCAGGCCCTCCCGCTGTGCCGGCGGGCTGTCCCCTCAGGCTGTCGGAGGGCGAAGCCTCATCGACGAGATCGAGCAGCAGCCGGGCCTGCTCCTCCGTCATCCCGGTCTCGGGGTTCACGGAGTCCTGCTGGTCCTGCTGGTCCTGCTGCTGTTCCTGGTCCTGCTGATCCTGCTGTTCTTCCTGGTCCTGCTGGTCCTGCTGCTGTTCCTGGTCCTGCTGGTCCTGCTGCTGTTCCTGGTCCTGCTGATCCTGCTGCTGTTCCTGGTCCTGCTGATCCTGCTGGTCTTCCTGATCCTGCTGGTCCTGCTGGTCCTGCGGAGGATGATCGTCCAGCCAGTTGAGCGCGGCCTCCAGGTTGTGCGCGTCGCATTGCGGGAATTCCCCGTCTCCCAGCAGATCCTTCAGCATCCCGGCGGCTCTCTCGACGCCGGCTCTGTCCTCTCCCGCGACGGACGCTGCCAGCAGTGCGGCTGCCCTGGCGGACTCGAGAGTGTCGGGGCCGGCGCAGCCGGAAAGCGTCGAAAGGAGAGAATCGGAGCGCACAAAGTCACCCAGCATGAAGAGAGTCGCAGCCAGGTCGTACGGGGCGCGTTCGAACCCTGGCATGCGTTCCGTCAGTTCCTCAAAGCACTCCCCCGCTTCCTCGAACCTTCCGCCCGCATATGCCGATACGGCCCTCTCGTAGATGTCCCGAAGAGGTTCGACCGCAGGCTGGGCGAGGAGGGTCTGCAGGAGCGGCAGCAGCATCGCGATCATCTGCCCCTGGCCTCCAGGGTGAGTGCGACGCAGGCTAGCACTAGCCCGCCCGCGAGGAACAGATGGAACCTGCGGCCGCCGGAACCGCCGGCCACCCTTGCGGCCATCCTGGCCCTCTCCCCCGAAAGGAGTTCGCTCACGAGCGCCGGGAAGTCGTCGGTCTGCGACAATCTGACGTAGAATCCCCCTGTCCTCTCTGCAAGGTCCCTGAGAGGCTCCTCGCACAGGGCCGTCCGCACCGTGTCGCCGCCTGTCGTCCTGAAGCCGCCCGTGCCGTCGGGGAGCGGTATCGAATCGAGCCCGCCCAGCCCCACGGTCACTATTGTGAGCCCGGCCTCCCGCGCAGCCTCCACCGACCTCTCCACGGAGAAGTCGTGGAAGCCCCCGTCGCTGAAGATGATCCCTATCCTGGTCTCGAGGTCCTCCTCGGGCAGAGAGGCCGACATCGCGTCGACGAGGGTGCCCAGTTCGGTGCCGGCCGGGAGGGCGTTGTCGCCCCATGCTCCCGCGGGCAGACGTGATGCCAGGAATTCCCTGTCCAGGGTGCCCGGGACGGCCAGCCTGGCCTGGGACGAGAAGAGGACGAGGCTGAACCTGACTCCCGGGAATCTGTCCATGAGGCCGAGGATCTCCGCCGAGGCCCTCCCGATTCTGGATGGCGTCTCGTCCATCGAGGACATCGACGAGGAGACGTCGAGAGCCAGGGAGACGTTGTCCCCTCCGGCCGGGATCGATGCCTCCACGCCGCCCCAGAGCGGGCCGGCCGAGGCTGCTGCCAGCAGCGCAGCCGTGATGCACCAGAGTATCCTCGATGCGATGCGCGCGGGCGGCGGGCAGATCTCCACCCTGCCCCACAGGGCGGGCCTCACGAACTCTCGCAGGCGCTTGTTCTCTGATTCGAGCCACCTCGACCGGAGCCACCACCACAGCGGGGCGGCGAGCGCGAACAGGAGGAGGAAGGGTCTCTCGAAGGACATCAGTCGCCCGCCACCTTCCTGAGCCTCCAGCGGAGGATTTCGCCGAGTGCCAGCAGGATCGAGCCTGCGACGAGGAAGGGCATGTAGATGTCCTTGTAGACGAACAGGCCCTCCGGGGGCAGCGTGGATGCCTCCAGGGAGTCGATGGCGGCGTAAACGTCGGCGAGGTCGGACGGGCTGCCCGCGTCGAAGAGCCTGCCGCCGGTGATGGAGGCGATGCTCGAGAGCGTCTCCGTGTCCACTCCATAACTGCTCGATCCGGTGCCGATGGCCACCGTGTACACCCTCAGGCTGTCGCCGTGCAGCGTCCTGATGGCCTGCGCCACCTGGATGGGATCCACCGTCCCGGCGTTCTCCATGCCGTCGGAAAGCAGGACGATGACCCTCCTTGAAGTCTGCGAGCCCTCGAGCTCACGGGCTGCGACCGCCAGGCCCGCTCCTATCGCGGTGCCATCCTCTAGCGTGCCAATGCCCGCCTTGTCGATGAACCTTGACAGCGTGCCGTGGTCGAGGGTCGGGGGGCACAGGGCCAGCGGCTCGGCGGCGTAGATCACCAGGCCCACCCTGTCCGTCGGGCGCCCCTCGATGAACGTGAGTGCGGCATCTTTTGCGGCTTCGAGCCTGTTCGGGGCGTAGTCCTGCTCCAGCATGCTAGTGGAGACGTCCAGCGTGATGATGAGATCGACGCCCTCGCCTGCGTCGGGCAGCCTCTCGAAACCGTTCTGCGGGCGGGATGCCGCCACCGCCAGCAGCAGGAGGCCCGCGAAGGTCGGCAGACGCGTAGGGATGGTCGACGATGCGGGCTTTCCCGTGTCGAACGGGCCCGTGTAGCACTGTGCGGGGCCCCTCGACCTCCGGGTCGAGGCCAGATGGATGGCCAGGAAGACCAGGAAGGCTATGAGGACGGGCCAGAGCTCCAGCCGGGTCATTTCCCGCCCCCGAGCGATGCGAGCTTCCTGATGTCGGACTGGGCCTTCTCGCGGGTGGAGCCCCAGCCGGCGTATCTCTGGAGTCCGATCTCGCGGACGAGATCCTCCGACCCTTCGAGTATCGGCAGGATTCCGGAATCGCCAGCGAGCGCCTTCCTTATCTGCCTGTGGGTGAGGGCGTGGAGGTCGCGGCCCGAGCGCATCCCCAGGAGCCTCCTGAGAAGGAGGTCCAGCTCCCTGTAAAGCGCCATGTAGTCGCCGGAAGCGAGATACGGGCTCTCGAGCAGGGCGAGGACCGCCTCGGCGAATCCATTCCCGGACAGAACCGGCCCGGTGCGGACGGGGGCCTCGGAACGCCTGTTCCTCCGTGCGAACCACGCGGCCAGGGCCGCGAGCACGGCGGCTCCGGCGCCGACGGGCAGCCAGGGGAATCCCGGAGGAGCCTCGCTCCACAGGGCCCAGAACTCAAGACGATCCAGGTAGTCGGACGGGAAGCCCGGAGGGATGTCCATGGCGAGGGGGGCGATGAACACCTCCGCGACGTACGATGTGTCGGGCATCGTCCTGTCCACCACGAGGACGGGCGGTGCGACCATCAGCGTCTCCGGAGCGCCTCCCGGCCCGGGATCAACGACCGCTGCGAGAGCGGGAAGATCCAGCGTGTCGAGCGCGAGCGGGACGATGAGGAAACCCGTCGAGTCGGAGGACAGGACGGTCCAGTCCTCCGTGGACTCGAGCGGCTGCAGGGTCGCGGCGGGCGGGAAGTCGTAGGGAGCCCTCACCGGCACCCCGAGGCCTGCGCCGGCTGCGATCCCGGCGGCGTAGAGAAGTGCGACCGCTGGACGGATCAGTGCCTGCGCCTCCTGCGTCTGAGCTCGAAGAACCTCCGGAGAGGGAGGACGAGGTCGTCGGATGTCGAGATGCTCACGAGATCGAAGCCGCATGTCCTGGAGAGGATCTCCCGCTGGGCATTGATCTGGGCGACCATGGACGAGAAGGACTTCCGCCACGATGGCGATCCTGTGTCGACCACCCGGGTGGCGCCCGTTTCCGGATCCCTGAAGCGGACGAGGCCGATGTCAGGCATGCTGACCTCGCGCGGGTCGAAGACGTGGATGCCCACCAGGTCGTGCCTCCTCGAGGCGGCGCCCAGGAGCCTGGAGGCCCGCTTGAACCTGAAGTCGCTTATCACGAACAGGAGGGCCTTGCGATGGATCACCCTGCCCAGGTAGGCGAGGGCCCTGTCGATGTCAGCCTCCTCCTGCCTTCCCTTCGAGGAGAGCACCTTCTGGACGACGGCAAGCGCGTGGTTCCTCCCCTTGTCGGGAGGTATGTAGTCGACCACGTCGCCCGCGAAGGAGAGCATGCCGATCCTGTCCCCCGTCCGAACCGCCGCGAGCGCCAGCAGGGCTGCAGTCTCCGCGACGCGCTCCTCCTTCGTCAGATTCATCGAGCCGAACCTGAGACTGCCGGAGAGGTCGAGCAGTATCACGACCTGGAGCTCCCTCTCCTCCGTCATCAGCTTCACATGAGGGATCCCGGTCCTGGCTGTGACGTTCCACTCGATCAGCCTGGGGTCGTCACCCTCCTGGTAGGTCCTGATGTCGGAGAACTCCATGCCCCGGCCCCTGAAGGCGGAGCGGTACTCCCCCCCCATGAGCTGGTCGACGAGCCGGCGGGTCGTGATCTCGATCCGCCTGACCCTCTTGATGAGGGAATGGGCGTTCTCCACGGCTCCGACCTACTTGACCGGGACCCTGCCGAGGATCGTCTCGATGATCTCCTCGACGCCGACCTCCTCGGCTTCGGCCTCGAAGGAGCGGATGATGCGGTGTCTCAGGACGTCTGGGGCGACGTCCTTGACATGGTCGGGCGTGACGAATCCCTGGCCCTCGAGCATGGCCCTGGCCCGTGCAGCGGCCTGGAGGCCCAGCGAGGCCCTCGGACTTGCCCCGAAGCTTATCAGGCCCGCCAGCTCGGAGAAGCCGGCCTGCTTGGGGAAGCGTGTCGCGGCCACTATCCTGACGATGTATTCCATCACGCTCTTCTCGACCGTGACGTCCATGGCGAGCCTCTGTATCTCGATCACCTCAGCGGGGGACATGACCTCCTCCGCCGAAGGAGGCTGCGAGGCGCCCATGCGGGAGATGATCTCCAGCTCCTCCTGCTGTGAGGGATAGTCGACCCGCAGCTTCAGGAGGAACCGGTCGATCTGGGCCTCCGGGAGCGGATAGGTGCCCTCCTGCTCTATCGGATTCTGGGTGGCCATGACGAAGAAGGGCCTGGGAAGAGGGTGCGTGTTCCCCCCGAAGGTGACCTGACGCTCCTGCATCGCCTCGAGAAGGGCGCTCTGGACCTTTGCCGGCGCCCTGTTGATCTCGTCGGCCAGCAGGATCTGGGCGAAGACCGGTCCTCTCCTGGCCTCGAAGACCGCCTTCTCGGGGAGGTAGACCATGGTGCCGGTGAGGTCGGCCGGGAGGAGATCCGGAGTGAACTGGATCCTGGAGAAGGAGGCGCTCACACACGAGGCCAGGGTTCTGGCAGCGAGGGTCTTGGCCAGGCCCGGCACTCCCTCGATGAGAACGTGGCCGTCGCAGAAGAGGGCCGTGAGCAGCCCGAGCCGGAAGTCCTCCTGCCCCACGACGACCCTCGAGAAAGTGGCCTTGAGCCTCTCGATGCGCGGGGAGAGATCCCCTATCCTCTTCTCAGTATCCTCGATGTTCTGCCTCGACATCCAGTTTCCTCCTGGCTTCGGCTAGTTCGTCCCTCATGATCCGCTCGTACAGGGCCAGATCTCCCTCTTCGGCGGCCTCGAAGCGCATGACGAGAACAGGCTGGGTGTTGGACGCCCTCATGAGGCCCCATCCCCCGGGGAAGTCCACTCTGACCCCGTCGATGCTTGTGGTCGGGAAGCGGCTCGAGATCGACTCCCGGACGAGGTCTACGAGCCTGAACTTGTCCCTGTCCGGGCAGTCCTCCCTGATCTCGGGCGTGGCATGAGCATCGGGAAGGCCGGACAGAAGGTCGGACATCGAGCCGCCGCTCGATGATATTGTCTCGATGAGCCTGAGCGAGGCGTAGAGGGCGTCGTCGAACCCGTAGTACCTGTCGCGGTAGAAGATGTGCCCGCTCATCTCGCCGGCCAGGAGGGCGTTCTCGTCGAGCATCCTCTGCTTGATGAGGGAGTGCCCCGTCGCCGACATCACGGGCCTGCCGCCCGCAGCCTCGACCAGATCGTAGAACATGCGCGAGGCCTTCACCTCCGAGATGACGGTCGCGCCGGGATTGTCCTCCAGGAGAGCCAGGGCGAGCACGGTGAGGACCCTGTCGCCGAACACCGTCCGGCCGCGGTCGTCCACCACGCCCAGCCTGTCGGCGTCTCCGTCGAAGGCTATCCCCAGGTCGGCCTTCTCGGATACCACCGCCTCCTTCAGGGCTGCGAGGTTCTCCTCGACGGTCGGATCCGGGTGGTGGTTCGGGAAACGTCCGTCCATCCCGCAGAACAGAGGCACCACCCGGCAGCCCAGCTCTCCCAGGATCCTGCAGGCTGGCATGCCTCCGGTGCCGTTTCCGGCGTCGACCACGACCTTGAGAGATCTCTCCAGGCAGAACTCCGCCCGGAGCCGGTCCATGTAGGGTTCCAGGACGTCCATCCGCCCGATAGCCGGTTCGCTGAACTCCAGCGGGGCCCGGCAGTCGGCCAGCACCGCGATCTCGTCGCCGGAGAGGGTATGAGTGCCCTTCATCAGCTTGAAACCGTTGTACTCCGGTGGATTATGGCTCCCGGTGATCATGGCCGTGGCGTCTGGGCCCGCGGTGTATGCCGCGAAATAGGTCATGGGCGTGGTCTGCACCCCGAGATCGACTATCCGGGCGCCTGCTGATGCGGCGCCGATGGCGAGCTGTCCGGACAGAGCGGCTCCCGAGAGACGGCAGTCCCGGCCCACGGCCAGGAGGCCTCCGTGGCCGGCCAGCATCCCCGTGGCGTATCCGATCGTGCGGACCGTCAGGTCGTCGAGGTCCTGCGGGTAGAGGCCCCTGATGTCATACTTCCTGAAGATCTCTCTGTTCATCCGTTTCCCCCTGCGATCCTCGTGGAGCGGAGATGGTGGGGAGCTCGATCGTGAACTGGCCCTTCTTCGCTGCCTCCTGTATCCAGCCGCCGTGTCCGGCGACTATCTGCCTCGCGAGTTCGAGCGACAGCAGGGAGGGCGATGCTTCCGTGTTCACAGAGCCTCTATAGTCGAGCGAAACTCGGGCGGTTCCCTCTCCGGCGGACAGGTCGACATGGACCATGCCGCCCTTTCCGGCGAACCGTTCCGTCTCCGAGACGATCGCATCGAAGGCCTGCCGCAGGTATCCCTCGTCACCCGCCACGAGCACGCCCGTGTCCATGGCGACAGTCATCGAGACGCCCCGCTCCGAAAGACGGGCGGAGGATGCCTGCACCACGTCCGTGAGCACGGCTTCGAGATCGGTGACCGCACCGCCCGAGAGCGGCGGCGAGGCCGACTTGCCCGAGAGCTTGTCCAGCGTGACTATCTCGCCGATCAGGTCGATGAACTTGCCGATGTTGTCGATCTCCTTGGAGAGGAGGCCGAGCTGCTCCTTCATCCATTCCGGGCATTCCAGCGGACGGGATATCTCCTCCGTGGCCGACCGGATTGACTCGAGCGGCTTCTTGAGGGACTGGCCTATCCTGGACAGCAGTTCCGAGCGCAGATTGGCCGCGGAATCGAGTTCCGCGAGCGCTCCGTCCAGATCGCGCCTGAGGGCTTCGTTGCGCCTGCGGGCCGAGTTCAGCCGGCGCCTCGTGATCTCCAGTGCGAACAGGGCGCCGATGATCAGGAGAGCAGCGAGCCAGAAAGGGACGCTCTCGATCATTGCGGCATTTTCTCCGGGGATTCGGTGAAGGGGTGCTCCGGGCTTCCCGCCCGGGACGCCCCCCTATTCGACACGGGCCTGGATCCGCACCAGGACCGGGTCCAACTTCTCGGCCGCCTTCCTCTCGGCTTCCGCCTGCCGCATCCTGCCCGTGGCCTCGAAAACCTGGGCGGTGTTGATGTGGAATCCGACGAGGGCGACGGTATCCTTTCCGGCCAGGGTCATCCCCTTCTGGAAGTGCTCCTCCGCTTCGTCGAACCGGCCCATGTCGAGGTAGCACCTGCCGAGCATCTCGCGGGCCTTGATGCGGTGCTCTGGGCTGGCCAGGACCTGGCTGAACTCGTCCACCGCCTCGCGGAGCAGCCCCATCTCCCTGTAGGCTATGCCCAGGTCGTAGTGGGTGTTGTAGTCGTCGGACGGGACGGCGGCCTCGATGCCGTCCTGGAACTCCTTGACAAGCGCCGCGAGGGCGCGGGCCGAATCGGAGTCGAACATGCGGTCGATGTCGGCCAGGATCGACGCGATGTCGGCGTAGTTGTCGGCGTCGGCCAGGCCCGGCCTCACGCCCTCGAGCAGGGTCACGGCCATCGTGAAGTCGGGGTCGGCCTGTACGGACGCATCCAGTGCGGCCACGGCCTCGTGAGGGCTGTCGTTGAGGAGGTATGCGACGGCGAGCCTGTAGAGCGAGCGGGCCTGGCCCTCGGGGCCGAGCGAGGTCCTGGTGCGCACCAGCTCGCGCGCAGCCGCCAGGGATTCGGGACAGATGTCGAGAACGCCCTCGAGAAGCTCGAATACCATCTTCTCCCGGCCCGTCGCCCTGTAGATCTCGGCCGCCTTCAGATAGGCCTCGACCGCGCCGTAGAAGTCGCTGACATCGAGCAGGAGGTTGCCCAGCTCCACGTAGCCGAGGGCGTCGCCGGGGCGCTTCTCGAGGCGCTGCTTCATGTCGAGCACCTGCTTGGAGAGCGCCTCGCGCACCTGCCGGGTGGAGACCAGACCCATGTCCACGAGCACGTCGCCGAGCCTCTTGTGGTCGCGCGAAGCGAGCTGGATCTCGAGACCCCTCAGGACGTC
>JAKLEF010000330.1 GCA_022703195.1 Candidatus Fermentibacterota bacterium
GATCGAGACCGGGGCCAGGACCCTCGTCAGGTTCGTCCGCTTCTTCGGCAGGAGGCTGTACGGCAAGTGGGACGCGGACAGCGTCTACTTCTCGGCTGCGGCCATCTCGTTCAACTTCCTGGTCACCGTGATCCCCCTGGGGCTGCTCCTCGTGACGCTGTCGGGCTTCGCCTTCCGCGGCGACGACGAGCTGCGGGCCGTGGTGGGATCATGGATCTCCGAAGCAGGGCCTCTGGTGCCCGAGAGGATGTACCAGGAGCTGGAGGATGCGTTCTTCTCCGGCGCCAGCACGAGCATCACCGGGGCCATCGGGCTGCTGTCGCTGTTCTGGCTGGTGAGCAGGCTCTTCGGGACGATCCGGACAGCCTTCGACCGCGTCTTCGAGGTCCCGCGGGGGCGCAACCCCATACTCGGCAAGCTCTACGACTTCCTGCTCGCCCTGATGGTCTCGATATGCCTGTTCGCCACGCTCGTGATGAACACGCTGGCCTCGCTGGTGAGAGACAGCCTGCCGGGCGAGATCGCCGCGCGCTGGCCCCTCGTGGGCGAGCTCGTGGGCACCGGCTCGGCACAGGTCCTGGGATTCTTCTTCACCAGCCTGCTGTTCTTCACGCTCTTCTGGGCGGCGCCCAACCGGAGGGTCTCCCTGAGGCAGGCGGGGACCGCCACCGTGCTGGCGTCGGCCATGGCGTGGGCGGGGACGAGGTTCTACATCTGGAGCATAAGCAGCCCCGACTGGGGCCTGGTGTACGGCTCCCTGGCGACCGTCATGGCCACGTTCCTCTGGATCTACCTGATGTGCGTCCTGCTGCTCGCATCCGCGGAGATCAGCCAGATCATCCACGAATGGCGGTACATGAAGAGGAGCCTGAAGCTCTCGCCCCGCGATGCCGGCTGGATGGACCGGGTGGCAGACTGACGCCGGTCAGACGCTGAAGCGGATCTCCAGGATGTCGCCGTCGCGGACCGTGTAGTCGCGGCCCTCCAGCCTCACCAGATTCCTCTCCTTGAGCGCCTGCATGTCGGGGCAGCCGTGGAAGTCGTCGTAGGCCACCACCTGGGCCCTGATGAACCCGCGGGCCAGGTCGGAGTGGATCCTCCCAGCGGCCTCGAGGGCGCTCGAGTTCCTCGGGAGCGGCCAGGCCCTCACCTCGTCGTGCCCCATCGTGAGGAACACCATCAGATCGAGCGCGTCGAAAGCCCCGGTGACTATCCTGGCGAGCCCCGAGCCCTCGTATCCCATGGACTCGAGGAACTCGCCCCTTTCGGCCTCCGGGATCTCTGCCAGCTCCAGCTCGAATGCGGCGTTGACCGGCAGGCACTTCGCGGATGACGCGGCACACCGCTCGAGCAGGACTGCCTCGTCGGAAACCGGCGTGTCGGCCCGGTTCGAGATGACGAACAGCGGCTTGAGCGTCAGCGGTGCGAACGGGGAGAGCAGCGCCAGCGCATCGGCATCGAAGGTGCCGGTTCGGAGAGGCCTGCCGTCGGCGAGCATCGCACCCGCCTCCTCCAGCACCTTCGCCTCCATCGTCCGGGTCTTCCCCTCGCGGGTCAGCCTCTCGGTTCTCTTCTCGAGGACCGAGAGGTCGGACAGGATCATCTCGGACTCGCACGAGAGGAAGTCCGAAGCCGCGCCGCCGGTGGCGTAGTTGTCGAGCACGAGCGCGATAACGGAGGCATCCCTCAGGTCCGAGAGGGTCTTAGGCGAGAAGGCGGGGGACTGCGTGTCGGTGAAGACTATGCTGGCATGGACGGTCTTCCTGGGCTTCCAGACCTCCGACAGGAAATCGAGCCGGGCATCGGGGACCTGGACGGTCAGGGGATTCCCGGAGTCGGCCGACGGGTTCCCGGCGAGCGCCCTGAAGAGTGTCGTCCTCCCGCCGCCGGGCGGGCCTGCAAGAGCTATCCTCATCGATGACCTCCGGGAATGGTTGGCGCAGGCGGGAAGATATCCGCCCGCGCCCCTTCCCGCCAGGAGGGCGGG
>JAKLEF010000331.1 GCA_022703195.1 Candidatus Fermentibacterota bacterium
GTGAACTGGACGGGGACCGCCCTCACCCCCTGGTCCGCCAGCCCGGCGAGCGAGACGAGATCGGAATCGACCGCCGCGTATCCGTCGAGGGGAATCCAGTAGTAGACGACCAGGGCGCTGTCGAGGGAGAGGTCGGGAGGCAGCCCGTCCGGTCCGGTGAGGGTCCCGGGCACTTCGAGGACCTCCGGGGGGGCGTCCTCGATCCCTCCGCCGCCCCCGCAGGAGGCGAGAAGAGGGGGCAGCACGAGCAGCAGCAGAGCTGCCGGAGCCCCTGCCGGAATCCGCCGGATGATCATCGGAAGTCCGCTTCGAGCGCGGCGAGCAGCCGCGCCGACGAAGAGGACGAACCCGAGGGGGATGGGATGGCGAACGCGTAAGTCCGGCCTCCCAGGTGCCTGGCCGTGGTTCCGCCGGCGGGGCGGCCTGGTGAGAGGGGCGAAGGTGAACGGATAATCGCTAGAACTGAAGAATCCGGAAGAAGGATCGTGCCTATCCGGTAGGGGAAGATGGTCCACACGCCCCTGACGGAACCGTCGCCGCGCGGCTCTCCCATCAGGGCCAGGTCTGCGGCTATGGGCCCTATCTCGGCCGGGGTCGATATCGTGGTGGCCGGGCGCCTGAAGAGGACAGGCGTCATCAGGACGGAAAGGGCGACCGCGACCTTGGCGGCGCCTGTCAGCATGCGTGGGGGATGCAACTAGCTCTTCCCGCCTCCGGCCGACAGGGTGGCGATCCGGTTCCTGAGTTCGACCGGGGCGGTCACCCTGAAGAGGTCCCTGAGCCTTGATCTGAAGAAGAGCATGGTCTCCGCGCAGGTCTTGCATTCCTCGCAGCCCGAGAGGTGGCTTTCCAGCATCATGCGGTCCTCCCTCCCGAGCTCTCCGGAAATGTAGTCCTGGATTCTGCTAGCCTCCTGCGAGCACCTCACCGCCAGACCCCTCCATCATCGCAGACTGCCATTCCACGAGCAGCTTCCTGAGAATCGCACGACCCCTGTGGATTCTCGACCTCACCGTACCTATCGGAATGCTGAGAATCTGGGAGATCTCCGCATAGGACATCTCCTCCACGTCGCAGAGCACCACCGCGCTCCTGAACTCCTCCGGGAGCCTGTTGAGGGCCTTCTCGATGTCCTCCCTCATCAGCCCGGCGAGGAAGGACTTCTGCGGGTCCGGGGAGCGGGGCGACTCGAAGCCGTCCTGGTCCTCCCCGGCGAGCTCGTCCAGCCAGTCGCACGAGACGGTCCTGGGTGACCTGCATGCAGCCCTTCTGTCGTTCAGGAAAGTGTTCCTCAGGATAGCAAACAGCCAGGCCCGGGCGTTTGTTCCCAGCCTGTACTGCGATCTGGCCTTGAAGGCCCGCGCATAGGTCTCCTGAACGAGGTCGGATGCGTCGTCGGGATTGCGGGTCAGGTGGATGGCGTATCCGTAGAGCCCGTCGACGTACTGCAGGACCTCCGACTCGAATCGGTCGGCCGGGGTGCCCTTTCCTGCGGGAGGGACGGCTGTGGTCATGCCGGTAATCTACGCCCTGACGGCCCCCTTGGCCAGCAGCACCCGGAACGGGGAATGGCACAACTGGTTGTGTCAGGGCGGACTGAACCACACAGCATATTGACAAACAGGCCCGTCAGGCTTACGTTGCACCGTAATGCGTCCGGGGCTGTCGTCACCTTCGAGGGGGGTTGTCTGGAGATGGCGATGAGGGAAGCCTCCTCCATGGAATCAGATCTTTTCGGCCGTATCGCGGAGGCTCCGCCGGAGGAACCGGCCGAGGCGCCCGTGGAACCCGGCTTCTCCAGAAACGCCGAAGTCGTTCTCCGGAAAAGATATCTGAAGCGATCACCCGAGGGAGAGATCCTCGAGACCCCCCGCGAGATGCTCTGGCGGGTGGCTGCAAGCGTTGCAGTGGCCGAGGCCCGCTTCAACGGCGGAAGCGCCGACCGCTGGACCACCCGCTTCTTCAACATGATG
>JAKLEF010000332.1 GCA_022703195.1 Candidatus Fermentibacterota bacterium
CGCGGTCCCGGAGGTGCGGATGTCCCGGAACTCTGTCGTCAGACTGGCCGCCTTCGTCGTTTTCCTCGCCGCCCTCAGGCTCGCCGGCCTGATCACATTCGACCTGCCCTGGGGCGACACAGGCTTCCAGGTGACGGGTGCAACCACTCTCCTCTACCTCGCGTGGTCCCTCGCCGGGCCCCGCGAAGCCCCGCCGGCCGGCGGAGCGGGCGGAACGGCCGGCATGGCCGGATATGCCGTCCTGCTCGTGAGCGCCCTGGACGGGCTTCTCCTCGACCTCACCCCCATCCCCGGCCCCGTCTGGATCCGCTGGGCGGGTCCCGCCTGCTTCGCCGCAGGCGCGGCCCTCGGCATGGCGCGCAGGGAAGGCTCCTCCAGGGCCGCCGAGGCGCTCAGGCTCTGCGGTCTGGCCGTCGGATTCGGAAGCATCGCCGGACTCGCTACGGCCGTGATCGCCGTGGCTGCAGGCGCCCGCTCCGCAGGAGGCCCGGGCTCCACCCCGGAGGGCGGCGATCCGGCGGAAGGCCCCGGGGGACCCGGCGCATGAAGGTGCTCCTCCAGCGGGTGCAGCGCGCATCGGTGACGGCCGGGGGAAGGGCGGCCGGCTCCATCGGGGGGGGGCTGCTCGCCCTGGTGGGGATCGGCCGGAACGACACGGCGGACGACCTGGAGTGGATGGCCTCGAAGCTCGTCAACCTGAGGATCTTCCCCGACCCGTCCGGCGCCATGAACCTCTCCCTGCTCGACACCGGGGGCGCGGTGCTGGCCGTGAGCCAGTTCACCCTCCATGCCGACTGCTCGCGCGGGCGCCGCCCGAGCTTCATAGGCGCCGGCGACCCCCGCACGGCGTCCGCCCTGTTCGACCTGTTCGTCGAGCGCCTGAGGGCCCTCGGCCCCAGGGTCGAGACGGGCGTCTTCGGGGCCATGATGGAGGTTTCCCTGGTGAACGACGGCCCCGTAACGCTGATGCTCGACTCGCCCTCGGAACGGCGCGGGAATGCCTGACCGGAGCTTCTGGTACGGGTTCGAGAGCCCGCTGGTGCTCGCCAGCAGGTCGCCGAGGCGGAGCCAGATCCTTTCTCTCGCGGGCATCCCTTTCGAGGTCGCGCCCTCCGACTTCGAGGAGGACAACGATTCCGGCGAACCTGCCGATCTCGTCCTGCGGCACTCCATGTCCAAGGCGCTGTACGTGGCTGAGCGGCTGCCGGGAAGGATCGTGCTGGGCGCCGACACCGTCGTCCACACCGGGGGGCGCGTGCTGGGGAAGCCTGCGGACAGGGCCGGGGCGCGCTCGATGCTCGGAGCCCTGTCGGGAGGGTGGCACGAGGTGTACGGAGGGGTGGCCCTGCTCGGCGGGGCTTCGCCCGTCTCCTTCCACGAGGTGTCGAGGGTGCGGTTCAGGAGCCTCTCGGTAGCCGAGATCGAGGCCTATCTCGACACCGGCGAGCCCTTCGACAAGGCCGGGGCCTACGGCATACAGGGATACGGCAGCGTACTCGTCGACAGGATCGAGGGCTGCTTCTTCAACGTCATGGGCCTGCCGCTGGCACGCACCGTGGAGGCGCTGAGGGCGCTCGGGGCGGGCCGGTGAGGCGGGCCGTCTACACTTTCGCAGGGGTGCTGCGGCAGAGGGGGCCGCTGTGGCCCGCCGGGCTCGCGCTCCGGGCCGCCCGTTGCATGCTCGGGGGCATCCCCAGGGGGCTGGTCGTGGAACCCTGCGAGGCATGCACGGGAGGATGCCGGGGGTGCGTCACGCCGCCTCGTCCGGCGATTCTCGAGCCGAAGACCCTCGAAGCCTGGATCGCAGCCAGGAAGGCCCCTCCCGCCACCATCCACTTCGCCGGCAGGCATTCCGATCCGCTGGCCTCGCCGCTTCTCGCCGAACTGGTCGCGGTCGCCCGGGCGCACGCCTCGATGGTCTCGGTGAGCACCATCGGTCTCGACATGGACGGCGCGACCGCACGGCTCCCGGT
>JAKLEF010000333.1 GCA_022703195.1 Candidatus Fermentibacterota bacterium
AGAAGGTGAAGTTCGACCCGGCGAAGACGCCCTTCGAAATCCCGACGCTGCCCGGCTCCCTCGAGGACCTGCAGGCGAGCCTCGCGACCGTCGCGAAGAAGCTCGACGGCATCCCGTTCGACCCGGGCGACGGCTTCTCAGTCGAGCGCATCCATCCCGCCGGGCCAGACGCCGAGTTCAACTGGCAGGCCTCCGCTTCAGGCGGGTCGCCGGGTGTCGCGCCAGAGTCCCCCGACACCCTCGACCTCTGCGTTGCAGGCATCGTCATCATCCCCGCGGTGAACCTCTCCCGCGCAGAAACCGTCACATTGGAGGCCTTCGTGTACAACTGCGGCTCGCTGCCCGCCGCGGGAGCCGTGCTGGAGTTCTTCGTCGACCTCGACGCCGACTCATCGTCATCGCCCGGGGAGGTGCAGGCGGCGCTCGCCGTGCCTTATTCCATGCCGGGGCAGACCGACACTCTCTCGACGGTGATCGACCTCGCCGACGGCTGCTGGCTGCTGGGCGCGACCTCCCTGCTGGCGGGGGATGCCGATCCGTCCAACGACACGGCCCTCGGGGCCTTCTCGTCCGGCGAGTGCCCTGCGCCTGCCATCTCCGAAGTCGTGTGCAACCCCGTCGACGAGGATACCGACGAGTACGTCGAACTCTGGTTCCCGGGCCCCGGCGTCTTCGATATCGAGGGGTGCCGCATCTGCGACGGCGACGCGCTGGACTTGGTCACGCAGTGGAGCGGGGGCGATCTGGCCGACCCGGATGCCTCCCCCGGGCGGTTCGTGCCCCCTGGTTCCCATGCCGTCATCCTCGATCCCGAGTACGCGCAGGGGGCGCAGCCATGGGACTTCGCCCCGGGCACCGTGGTCGCCACGGTCTCGAACACCACTCTCGGCGACGGCTTGGCGGGTACCGATCCGGTGCTTCTCTACTCGGCAGCCGGCACCGGCACGTCATGCGTCCTCAGCACCTATGGCACTCCTCTGCTCTCCGACGACCCGCTCTCCTGCGACGACGACGGCCTCGACTCGATCCCGTTCAATCCCGGCGAAGGCCTGGCCGTGCACCGTATAGTGCCCTCGGGGCCCGACTCCGAGAGCAACTGGGTCGCCTCCGACCCCACCCCCGGCGGCGACCCCCCGGGGGTCGAGACGGGGTTGGACTTCTCGCCCGTCGCCCTCGATCTCGAGCCTCCCTTCGGCGAGGACGGCACGATGGTCTCGCTCTCGGCACGTGTCGCCAACCTGGGCGCCGAACAGGCCTCGCAGGGCGAGCTCGAGCTGTGGCTCTACGAAGACCTCGATTTCTCGGGCTCACCTTCGCCATCCGAGATAATCCTCTCCCTGCTGC
Organism: Candidatus Fermentibacterota bacterium; assembly: GCA_022703195.1. Lineage (GTDB taxonomy): Bacteria > Fermentibacterota > Fermentibacteria > Fermentibacterales > Fermentibacteraceae > Fermentibacter. Next base: position 1,345 of record JAKLEF010000333.1, read on the forward strand.
CGGATCCTCCCGCACCCGGCGACTCGGTGGAGATCTCGACCGCGTGGCCGGCTCCGGGCACGGCCATGACCGTGGGCATCTACACGGTCTGCGCCGGCGACACCACGGTCTCGGACGATTCCCTCTCGATGATCTGGAACAGGCCGTGCGACATCGTCATCAACGAGATCATGTACCATCCCGCCCCCGGCGATCCCGAATGGATCGAGCTCTCCAACAGCTCGGCCGACAGCCTCGACATGGCCGGGCTGATCCTCTCCGACTCCCGCGAGGAGGTCCTAGTCACCGACTCGTCCATCGTCATCGCCCCGGGCGCGTTCGTCATCGTGGCCTCCGACAGCTCGGCCTTCCGCGAAGTCTGGCCCGGGCTCGACTGTCCCGTCATAGAGCCCCCGTCGTGGCCGGCACTCAACGACCAGACCCAGCCCGGGGAAGGGTACGCCGACGACGTGAGGCTGACCCTACCCGGCGGGCAGGGCGCCGACATGGTCCCGTACGACGATTCGTGGGGCGGCGGCGCCGGCATCAGCCTCGAGAAGACCGATCCCGGGGCACGCGGGTGGCTGCCCGGGAGCTGGAGTTCCTGCACTGGAGACGCGACTCCGG
>JAKLEF010000334.1 GCA_022703195.1 Candidatus Fermentibacterota bacterium
GCGGCTGGTCAGGATGTAGCCGAACGACGACTTGATGAGAGGGCACAGGTTGGAGGGGAGCACGGTCTCGGCCGGGGCGATCGTCCTCCTGCTGGTGCCGCAGAGGCAGACGGGGCTGGCGCCTGCCGCCATGATGACCTCGCGGGGGGTGTACTCGCAGTAGATGCCCACCACGCCCCTGCCCTGCCTCTTGAGGGCGCGCACCGCATCCACCTCGACGGCGATGGAGTCGTCGAAGTACTCGAAAGGGTCTTCGCCTGCGGCGGAACCCGGCCCGCCCGGGCAGCATCCCGTCGACACCATGGGCGACCTCCTGGATCTCAGAAGTTCCGTGAAGCTCTCCATCCTGCCCGCCACCTGCTCGTTCCGGCGCCCGGGGGAGTAGGGCACGTCGAAAGCGAGAAGAGGTATGCCGGCCTCCCTCTCTATCACCTCGGCCAGAACCTTCTCCTCGTGGGGGCAGTGGCTGGCCCCGAATATGCCCGACACTATCACGCCCTCCGCGCCGAACCTCCGGGCCTCCTGCGCTATCTTCGCGGCCCTGGCGTGCGGCGACCCTAGCATCAGGTCGTCCATGCAGTTCTCGGCCACAGAGGCGAAGACGTCCTTGCCTCCGGCCAGCGGCAGGTACGAGTGCGAGATCATGTACTCCGAGCCCGTCACGCAGGCGCCCAGGTCCTCGAGCTGCGTCACCAGCGACGCATCGGTCGGGGGGGTAACCCAGTAGACCCTTAGTGGGTCCTCCCCGAAGGGGGAGGTGCCGGACTCCAGGCGCGACCTGACGGTCGAGAGCAGATCGTCCAGCACGTCGAGGCTCTCGTCGGGCTCGGAGCAGGTATGTATGCCGATGAACTCGGCCAGGAGCATCTCGAGGCCTGGCAGAGGCGGCCTGCGCGCGGAGTAGACCAGGCGCCTGAGCTCGGCGATGCGCCCCCGGAGCCCGTTGAAGAGGTCCCTGCTGCGCTCCAGGTCGGCTTCGGAGGCCGGGTGCCCCGTGAGCCGCTCCATGGCTCCGGCGATCCCCCTGAGCTGCCCCTCGGCGAAGCGGGCGGCGGAGAGCTGGTAGCGCATGCCGCCGTGGGGCGTCACTCCGTATTCCTCGCCCGGGGACCACGACGTCTCGTCGAACCGCCCGGCCATCTCCCACCAGTGCACGTTTATCCCCAGGCCCTCGATGAGCTGCATCACGGCCGAGAAGTCGTCGCAGCAGGCCCCGACCCCCGCGATGCACAGGTCGGGCTTCGGGAAGTAGTCGAGCGTCACCATCGCGCCGAGGGCCGCCCTCACGTAGCACAGGTCCTCGCCGGCCCCGAGCCTGGCAGCCTCGTCGAGCAGGTGCGGCTCCTCGGAGAAGCAGGGGGCCCACCACAGCTCGTCGGCGTAGAACGTGAGCGCGTCGCGCCAGGCATATGTGATCACCGGCACCTGGCCCAGGTCCTTCATCGCGGCGACTATCTTCAGGCCGTTCTCCTTCGCCAGGAAGAGGCGGTCCTTCTCGCTGAACAGGAAGGCCCAGAGCCTGAGGGCGGCGGGCGAGTCGTCGAACCGCAGCCTGCGGAGGAGGGTGTCTCCCCTGCACGAATACTCGTGCGGGCTGAACAGGTACTCCACACCGCCGGGGATGAGGTTCCTCAGGAACCTGCACCTGTCGCGGTACTCGTCCGGGATCTGCCTGATGCGGGCCTCCCAGTCGTCCGAAGTGATCCTCTCCGGGAAGCGCGTCATGAGAGGCTCTCCAGGAATGCCTCGATGCGGGTGCCGATCCTCTCCCGGCCCCCAGGCCCGAAGCTCGTGTCCAGCACCAGCACGGGAACGGGCATCCTGGCCCTGATCCTCTCGCGCTCGGTGAACCAGAGGTCGCAGAACTTCAGCGTCTTGAGGATCATGCCGCGGCAGCCCGCCTCCTCGATCGATTCCGCCAGGTAGTCGAAGACCCCTGCGTTCGGCCT
>JAKLEF010000335.1 GCA_022703195.1 Candidatus Fermentibacterota bacterium
CAGCGATCCGGGCGGCCTCCATCGGAGCCAGGATCGTCGTCTCCATGCCCTCGGCACGGGCCGGACCCTCGGCGATAACCGCCAGCGGATGGAGCATTCCCGCTCCCTCCGGGGACTCGACACCGTTCGCGGACAGCATCGAAACGATCGCCGGCAGCATGACCGGGGCCAGGTTCATCGTAGTTCCTCCTGATCCGTGATTCGACAGCCACCCGATCATTCCGGCGGGCACGGCCCGGGTCAATGAACGCCGCAGGGCATGGCTTCCGGCCGTTGAACCGGCTAGAATCCGTATGAACCGGGGTATCGGCATCGCCCGGCTGCCGGAATGGGGCCGCAGATGCCATCTGGAGGCCCCGGGCTCAGTCGGACTCCTTCAGGAGGGAAGGAAATGGGCGAGAAGGGCAAGAAGGACAAGGCCAAGGCTCAGAAGCAGACCGAGACCAAGCAGGCGAAATCTGCCAAGCAGAAGCAGGACAAGCAGGCGCCCAAGGCGGCCAAGTCCTGACGATCCCGAAGGATCGCCCGGGGAGCCCGGATGCCCCGTCGTCCCGACCGGCTGGAGCAGCGACAGTGCCGCTCGCCGGCGGGGCTCCGGGACTCCTCTCCGGGAAGGCGGTCGAGACGGTCGGCCGGGAAGCGGAACAAGGAGGATAAGATGCCCGAGGTCCACCTCGTCCTGTCCATCCCCCAGGGAGTCATAACCGCTACGTCGCTCGGAATAGAGGGGCTGGCCCTCCACCGCAGCCCGGGATCGGGAAAGCATTTCAGGGGCCGCAAGCTCTTCGTGGAACTGGCGACCTCGAACGGCAGGCCCGACTTCTCCTATCTCGACGAGGGGGGGTGGCGCGACGCAGCCGGCGACACCGCAAGCGCGCTCGCGGCGGCGCAGGCGGGCAAGCGCACCAAGACGGCCCTCTCCAACAACGCCTTCTCCTGCACGCCGATCGAAGCCTACAGGCGGATCTGGCTGGTGAAGACCGGCGGAGAGGTTATGCCTCTCGAGCCGGGCCGCGATCTCCACGCCTTCGCATCGCACTCCTGCCACGAGGCGATGTCGCCGGCCCAGGTGGCCGTTGCGGCAGGATGCCCCGATCATGTCAGGAAGACCCACATCTATCTCGTCATGTGCCCGATCCAGCTGCTGCTGGTCTCCAACCTCACCCCGGTCGAGTACGCGTGGTATGCGACACACCGGCCCGGGAAGATCTTCCGTCAGGTGGTATTCACGGAACTCGAGCCGGAGCGGACGCACCTCTCGGCCCAGAGCCGCCTGACGAGCGCCCTGATCGAGCTGGACAGGCAGCCCGACAAGAAGACCAAGACCATCGTCTCCGAGGACTGCATCAACGAGGTGCCGTTCTTCGCGTGGTCTGGCTACGAGAGCAGCCAGGACGGCCTCTTCCTGGCGGACAGGGAGCACGTCTCGCTGTGGCCCTTCCCCGGCGAGATCCCGGTGGCCTGGGATCACGTCACGGGCTGAGCTTGCGGGTTCCCGCGGTTCGCGCGTGGACGTGTTCTCGGCGGAGACCGGGGAATTCCTGGGCTTCCTGTACACCGGGGTTCCTTCAGGAGGCATGCCCTCCTGCATCCGCGTCAGCGGTGGCAACCTCTATACCGCCGATCCGGACGGCGCGACAGTCTACAGGCTGGCGCTCGAGCGCCTGTGACCCCGCGGTCCGGAGGCTGGAGGACGGGATCGTCCGGACGCCTCTCCGGATTTCTACCTGATGTATCCGAGATCCCTCAGCTGGTCCGTAACCGCGCTGCTCCAGGGGACCGCCCCGGGCTGGCCATCGGGCGGAGTCGCCCAGTAGTACATCACCTCCTGAAGCAGCATGTCATCGGGAGGCAGGGGGGCATTCTCCCCGGGGTCGGAGGCCTGATCGAACATCACGGCTTCTCCGGTGTCCGAGTTCCAGACCACCTTCCTGTC
>JAKLEF010000336.1 GCA_022703195.1 Candidatus Fermentibacterota bacterium
TGGGCGGCAATCGTTCCCTGTAGGGAACAATTCTTCCAATATGCGCTATTTATTCCATTTCTGCTCTTCCCTACACTGGTCTCCGGTACACACCCCCTGCATTGCCCCGGAGTCCAGCATGTCCTCGACCTCGAATACTGCGAAGACACCGGTGAACTGCTCTTTGTGAGCAATATCGACAACAAGATCTTCATCGCCGACCCGGACGACGGCAGCTACGTTGGAGAGATCGACAGACCCGCCGGGCTGGCCGGCTTCGGAGTGGCCTGGGATGGAGAAGAGTACTTCATCAACAGCTGGACCAACGGGAGCATCTACCACTCTGACGGGGGCGGGACATGGTCTTCCTACGCCAACCCCGCAGGTACGGGAGGCCGGGGACTCAACTGCTGGGGCTACTATGATCCCGCGCTCCTGGAATCCTTCTCGAGCGAGCCCGTCTATCGGTTGATGGTGTTCGACCCCGATGGCTCCGGTCAGACGGTATGGGACCTGCCAGGCATCAGCGAACAGATCAGCGGGATATCAGGGTACGACGTCGGGACGGATCCGGTCACCGGAATGCCCACCGGCCTGATCGCAACGTGCTACGACGAGCATTTCTTCTACTTCTTCAACCCGGGCACCCCGTTCCAGCTCTGGGGAGTGGCACCCTGTCCGGTGACTGTCCTGAAATCCCTAGGGCTGGCGAGCACCGGGGGATGTGAGTTCTACTGGAGCTACCAGGCGACTGACGGGCTCTACTACGTGAGCGAGATCTATGCCCCGATCTCGGGAGCGCTCGAATCGGACACCTGGGGAGCGATAAAGTCCTCGTTCTGAGGACTCGTTTTCGTTACCCCCGCGGCATCAGGCACGAGATCCTCCGTTTCCGAGGCCTGCGGACTCCATCCCCGGAGGCCACGGCCTCCCGGGACGCGGCGTCGAAAAGAGGCTACAGCAGGACGATCCTCGCCTGCACCGCCAGGCCTCCCGCCCTGAGCACCACGAGGTACACGCCCGAGGGCACTCCATCCCCGGCTGCCCAGGAGGCTTCATGCTCACCCGCCGGCAGCGACCCGTCCACGAGAGTGGCCACGGACCTGCCCGAGAGGTCGAAGACGAGGAGGCTCACCTCTCCACCGGCGGGAGTCGAGAAGACGAGATCCGCGCATCCCATGGCCGGGTTGGCGGTGACAGCAAGCGAGGGCGCCGCCAGGCCGGGCTCCGTCTCCACGCCGGTCGGAGGGCCCATGGTGCCGTCCGGGTTGATGTTCTGGGCGTAGATGCCGTAGTCGTTCCTGTTGTCGCACCATGCCAGGATTCCGCTGCCCCAGCACCCCGGACACTGGATGAGGTCGTCCTTCCCGCCCAGCGAAGCGGCCGAGAGAGTCACGGGACCCCATTCGTCCCACCCGCTGTAGAGGAGCCGGTGAGTTCTGACCGAGGCGTTCCCCGATCCGCGCAGATACGAAACGTAGATGCCGTCCGGGTCGCCCTGCGCCCTCACGAACGAGATCTGGCTCGATCCGAGCGGGACCAGCTCGAGGCCGCCGTCTGCCCACATCCTCTGTCCGCCTGGAAGGAACTTCTGTCCATAGACCCCGTACTGGTTCTGGTTGTCGTTCTCCTCGACCCAGAAGACGAGCGTGTATCCCTCCTCCGGGTAGAAGAATGCCGAAGGATTCATGTGCAGCCTGTCTTCAGAATTGGTCGAGGCCTGCGCCCCGTTGGCCGGGAACATCAGGTTTCCATCAGCGTCGACGCGCTGCACCCAGACCTCGAACGTCGATAGGTCGGCTGCATCGTACCAGCTCATGACCGCTCCGCCCTCTCCGTCGGGCACGATCTCCTGGACGGTCCAGGGCGAGATGTGGCCCGAATTGTACACCAGGACCGCCCCCCCTTCCCATCCCCAGGGGCCCGAAGTGTCGAGGAGA
>JAKLEF010000337.1 GCA_022703195.1 Candidatus Fermentibacterota bacterium
GCCCTCCGAGAAGGGCGGCTTCAAGGAGATCTCCTTCTCGGTGTCCGGCGAGGGCGTGTATTCCCGCATGAAGTACGAAGCCGGCGTCCACAGGGTACAGAGGGTGCCCGAAACGGAGGCCCAGGGCAGGATCCACACATCCGCCTGCACGGTCGCGGTCCTTCCCGAGGCCGAGGAGGTAGAGCTCGACATCAGGCCCGACGACCTGAAGATCGATGTCTACAGGTCCACCGGCCCGGGCGGCCAGAGCGTGAACACGACGGATTCGGCGGTGAGGATCACCCACATCCCGACGGGGCTCGTCGTCACCTGCCAGGACGAGAAGAGCCAGCACAAGAACAAGGCCAAGGCCATGAAGGTCCTCTCCTCCCGGCTCCTCGCGCTGAAGCAGGAGGAGGCTGAATCGGAGCGGGCCTCCGCCAGGCGCTCCATGGTGGGCTCCGGCGACAGGAGCGCCAAGATCCGCACCTACAACTTCCCCCAGTCCAGGGTCACCGACCACAGGATACACCTGACGGTGCACAGCCTCGAGCAGGTCATGACGGGCGACCTCGACGGGATCGTGGACGCCCTGGTCTCGGCCGAGCAGGACAGGCTCCTCGCGGAACGCACCACCGGCGGATCGCAGGGAGGGTGACGGTCCGGGAAGCCCTGGCGGCCGCCTCCAGGGCCCTGGGGTCTTCCGGATGCCCCGATCCCGGGATCGATGCGGAGCTGCTCCTGATGCACGTGCTCGGCCTTCCCAGGCACGCCCTCCACATGTCGTCGGGCATGTCTCTGGATCCCGGCCATGAGGGGGAATACTTCGCCCTCGTGGAGGCCAGGGCCGGCAGGATCCCTCTTCAGCACCTGACCGGGGAGGCCTGGTTCATGGGGCGCAGGTTCCTGTCAGGGCCGGAGGCGCTCGTGCCGAGGCAGGACACCGAGTCGACCCTCGAAGCCCTGCTCGGCATGCTCGACTCGAAACCCTCCAGGCTCCTCGACGCAGGCACCGGCTCGGGCGTGATCGCCGTCACGCTGGCGCTCGAGTTCCCGGGATGCCTCGTGGTCGGGAGCGACATATCCTCCGCCGCCCTCGGCCTCGCCGCGCGCAACCGCGCCCTGCACGGGGCATGGAACACGGCCCTCGTGAGGTGCGACCTGGGCGGCGCGCTCGGGAGGGGATTTGACGGTATCGCTGCCAATCTCCCATACATAGCATCCGGAGTGATTCCGACCCTCGAGCCCGAGGTGAGCATCCACGACCCGGCCGTCTCCCTCGACGGAGGCCCAGACGGCATGGACCTGATACGGAGATTCTCCGGCGAGGCCCTCCGGCTGCTGAGGCCCGGAGGGGTCATGGTCATGGAGGCATCAGGGCCGCAGCCTTCGATCCTGGCGGCGGGACTCGAGTCCATGGGGGAATGGAGAGACGTCAGGCAAGGGGCCGACCTTTCCGGCAGGCCGCGCTGGGTTGCCGCGAGGAGGACATGAGGATCCGCAGGAGAAGGTCGCAGGCGGTAACGGTCGGCGGAGTGACGATCGGAGGCGGCGCCCCGGTGTCCGTCCAGTCCATGACGAACACGCCCACTTCCGACGCCCGTGCCACCATCGCACAGATCGGGTCGCTCGCGAGGGCCGGAGCCCAGATAGTCAGGGTCTCGGTCCCCGACGACGCTTCCGCCTCCGCCCTCCGTTCGATAGTCGCGGAGAGCTGCGTCCCGCTGGTGGCGGACATCCACTTCGACTACAAGATCGCGCTCGCCGTGGCGAAGACCGGCGTGGATTGCCTGCGCATCAACCCGGGCAACATCGGGCGCGAGGATCGCGTGAGCGCGGTGATCGCGGCGGCGCGCGACAACGGCATCCCGATCCGCATCGGCGTCAACGCCGGCTCGCTGGAGAAGGAACTGCAGCGCAAATACCCCGAGCCCTGC
>JAKLEF010000338.1 GCA_022703195.1 Candidatus Fermentibacterota bacterium
TCGACCAGCTGCTTTCGATGGGTGCGACCGACGTGCTCGTTTGCGAGGTTCACCGGATCGAAGCCCCGCTGACGGGATATCTCGTCGACGCGACGGGTCTACTGGAGACCGGCGGCGTGAGCTTCGACTCGTTCAGGACGGGGATCAGGGACGGGATGGAGAGCGACGGCGAATCCATGCTCCCCGGCGAGTGCTTCGTATTCATCGCAAGAGGCGCCGCTCCCGACGGGACCGTATCATGGCTCCCCGCATGCGGGCCCGATTCCGTCGCTCCGGAGGGATATCCCGGGATCACGGACGAAATGCTGGAATTCGAGTTCCTGCTGTGGCGGGAGGACTTCGAGTCCCTCGCTTCGCGCTACCCCCGCCCGTAGCCGGGGGATCACGCACGAGTGAGAGGCACGGAACCGGCCGGGCCATGCGGGGATTCTTCAGTCGCAAGGCTCGTCCGCCGGAGCCTTCGATGGAGAGGCTGTAGATGAGAGCACGCTCTGCCCCGGCCCTGATGGCCGTCACCGCCGCCCTGGCGGGAACGGCCTTCGCCGGCATCCCTGCCGGCTACTACGACCCGGCCGCCGGGCTCGAGGGAGAGGCGCTCCGGGCCGCTCTGCACGGCATAATCGACGACCACGAGTCCATAAGCTACGACGCCATCTGGCTGGCCTTCTACACCACCGACGACAGACCCGACGGATACGTCTGGGACATGTACTCCGACATCCCCGGCGGCACTCCTCCCTATCTCTACACATTCGGCGAGGACGAGGGCGGATCGGCCGGCGCCGAGGGGCAGGGCTACAACCGTGAGCACTCCTGGCCCAAGAGCTGGTTCGGCGACCAGGCCCCGATGAACACGGATCTCTTCCACATCGTCCCCACCGACATCTATGTGAACAACCGCAGGGGCAGCTACCCCTTCGGAGAAGTGGCCTCGCCCACCTGGACCTCGATGAACGGCAGCCGGCTCGGGCCGTGCTCATGGCCGGGCTACTCGGGCACGGTCTTCGAGCCGATCGATGCCTTCAAGGGGGATTTCGCGCGCAACTACTTCTACATGGCGACCCGGTACTACACCGAGGACGCGGGATGGCCCGGCAGCCCCATGACCAGCGGATCCCAGCTCCTCGAATGGGCCGAGGGCATGCTCATCGCCTGGCATCTGTCCGACCCGGTGGGCGCGAAGGAGCTCGACCGCAACGAGGCCGTCTACGCCATACAGGAGAACAGGAACCCCTTCATCGACCATCCCGAGTATGTGCTGATGATCTACGAGCCCACCGGCATAGAGTATCCGGACGAGGCCCCCTCGCTCGTCGCGGCTGCCGCGTCGCCCAACCCGTTCTCCGGATCGGTCGGGATCGTCTTCACCCTCTCCGCTCCCGCCGAAGTCGATCTGACCGTGTACGACGTGTACGGCAGGGAGGTCGTGGCGGTCCTGGACGATGCCGCGTACTGCGCCGGAGAGCACGGGATAGAGTGGGACGGCTCCGGCGGGTCCGGAGAGGCCGTTCCTCCTGGGGTCTACCTGTGCAGGATCGCGGTCCCAGGAGCCGATTCGGTCTGCCAGGTACTGAAGCTCTGACGAAGACGGCCGGGAGCCGGCACGGGGCCCCCGGCCGCCCTCCGGTCTACTCCGCGGCTTTGATCCCCGCCCACGTCTCCCCGTCGAGATCTGCCATGGAGTAGGTCACGACGAGCTGCGGCCAGACCGATTCGTCTCCCGAGTCCTTCGACCAGAAGCCTGGGACGCATGTGGCCGTCGTCCCCGTGGATGTGCAGTACACCCCGTGGTTGGGATGCGAGCCGCCTGTCCAGGCCTGCACGAACGCGGTGATGTCCTGTTCGAACCATGTATGGGCCGCCGGCCATGCGCCCGCGGCGGACGGAGTCGTCCCGTAGTCCGGCTGG
>JAKLEF010000339.1 GCA_022703195.1 Candidatus Fermentibacterota bacterium
AGCTTGCCCACTGCGCCGGGGGTGGGCATGATGGGCACGTTCTCCCAGTCGTTCCCCACGTAGTGCCCGGCCCACTGCATCAGCTTTCCGTATCCCGGCGCCTGCGCCATCACGTGCTCCATGAAGAGCTCGTGGATCGTGTCGCGGGCGGGGCCGAGGTTCTCCCTCTCCAGCACGGGCCTGATGTTGGGCACGATCTTCAGGGCGGCGATGTCCGCCAGCTCGTGGCTGACCTCGTCCGCGGCGTCCTTGTTGCCGGCGTAGATGACGGGCAGCTTGTATCCCACGCCGAAGCGCGGCTTGGGATCGGCGGCCCTGATGACCTGCGCGAGCTCGACGACGTGGTCGACCGTTCCGCCGTCGATGCCGCCCGACTGCAGGATCATGTCGGGGCGCAGCCGGCGGATGTCGGCCACCTTCTCGTGGAACAGGCGGCCGTCGTTCGACGCCACCACGTCCATCACTATCGCACCGGCCCCGAGGGCGGCCCTCTGGGCGCTCTCGCCGGTCATGCTCTTCACGACCCCGGCGACGGTCATCTGCAGCCCGCCGCCGGCCGAGGAGGTGGACATGTAGATGTCGACGCCCCTGGTCGGGTCGTCACCCACGAAGACGCCCTCCTTGTCGTCGGTGAGGAACTGCCTCCCCATGAGGTCCTCTATCTCCCCGACGGCGTTGAGCACGCCCTTGGTGACGTCCTCCGCGGGGGCCTCGACAGTGGTGGGCGCCTCGCCCCTCGTTATGAGGCGGTACTCGCCCTCCCTCTTCTCGATGAGGATGGCCTTGGTCGTCGTGCTTCCGCAGTCGGTCGCCAGTATCCTAGTTATCTCCTTGTCGGCCAATGCCGTCTCCCTTCGGATCCCCGCGGCCGGAGCCGCGCCGGAACCATGAGAACCGCCTCCGCCCGCCGGGCCGGGCTGCCTTCCGGGCATCCCTCGCGGCCGACTCCCGGGCGTTCTCGTCCTCTATCGCGCAGATCAGCTTCTCGACGTTGTCGCGGTCCTCGAGCATCCTGACGAACTTCTGGTAATCCTTCGAGTCGACCACGAGGCTCACCATCGGATCGAGGAAGATGAGCATCTGGTTGCCCAGGAACGAGAGGGGCTTCACCGACTCGAGCAGGATCACGGCGGGCACGGTGAGCTGGCGCTCCACAACCCTGCGGGCGATGCGCGCCGACAGCTCGCCGAAATCCTCGCCGGCACCCTCACCCGGCAGGCTTTCCAGTGATCCTGTCACGAACGAACGCAACGACACCCTCCCTGCCGCCAGGGGCGAACTGGACGGCCAGGCCCCTGAACTTCGCCAGGGGCGTCGGCTTCGGGAAAGGGCTCAGGAGCATGCCGCGGGAATCGGTCGTGAAGCTCCTGACCTCTCTCCAGGTGCGTTTCTCCGTGCCGAAGACCGACTTCTTCTCGACGCCCGCTTCGTCCATGCGGAATCTGGTGGGCAGGAAGAAGCTCCACAACGACAGAGCCAGCAGGCCGAAGCCCAGGATCCCCCACCACGGACCGTTCCCGAACCGGGCTGCGAACACGGAGGCACCGAGCATTATAACGACGAGGACGGCCGCGGCCAGGGGACGTTCCCTGGCCGGGTGCGCCGTCCATTCCAGCACGGGGACTGGATGGTCCCCTACGAGCTCTCCCATCCCTCCACGACTTCCAGTTCCTTCACGGCCCTGACCTCGTCGAGCCTGAGGACGGGGGTCGCGCAGGGGGCGTCGGTGACGAGATGAGGCTTCTCGTCGACCTCGCGCGCGATCGACAGCATGGCCCCGGCGAAGGCGTCGAGGGACTCGAGGCTCTCGGTCTCGGTGGGCTCGATCATCACGGCCTCGTGCACCACGAGCGGGAAATAGATGGTGGGCGGGTGATAGCCGTGATCGATGAGGCGCTTGGCCAG
>JAKLEF010000034.1 GCA_022703195.1 Candidatus Fermentibacterota bacterium
TGATGGTGCAGGAAGATTCCATACAGCGGCAAGCCGGAAATATGTGCCTGGATACTTGTTGAATTCTGCGCCAGATACGCTCGTAACCCAAGCGCTCTATCCTGTCCGGGAGGTCAGCCAAGGGCCTCCTCGGTCGACTCGACGAGGCCGGCTTCCGCGATGACGGCCCGCGCGTGCTCCAGGCTGACGAAGTACCGCTTCGAGTAGAGCTCGTATCCATCCCTGCGGGCGGGAGGGGTCATGTTCACAGTGATGACGTTGGCGCCGGCCTCGAAGCAGGCGAGCTGGCCCCCCGGCCTCAGGCGCTCGAAGGTGCTCGTGGCCGGGATGAGCGTGCGCTCGAGGAATATCCTCATGGCGGCCACGAACCTCAACGCGAGGTCCACGTCTCCCGTAGGGCTCTGCGCGAGGGGCGTGCCGGCCGCGGGGAGGAACACGGACACGCTGGACATGTCGACGTCGAGATCAGAAAGCAGCAGCAGGTCGTCGACGAGCGAGGCGACGGACTGGCCGGGGAGCCCCAGGAGCGGGCCCGAGCCTATGGCGTAACCGTGCCTCTTCAGGGTCCTGAGCCATCCTATCCTCTCCTCCAGGCTCAGCCCCGGCTTCATGGAGGCGAAGAGGCGCGGATCAGAGGTCTCGTGCTTCAGGATGAACTTGGATGCGCCCGCATCCCGCCAGAGGTCGAGATCCGACTCGTCCCTCGCGCCGACGCAGAGGAGCACGTTCATCCCCATGCCCGAGACCTCGCGGATGATGTCCGCCAGCCATGCCGCGTCGTACTCCTCGGTTTCGGCGGACTGGAGGAAGAACGTCCCGATCCCCTCCCCCGCTGCCATCCTGGCCGCCTCGAGGATGGCCGCCGCGTCGAGCCTGAAACGCTCGAGCGACGTGTTGTCGCGCCTCATCCCGCAGTAGTGGCAGTTGCACCTGCAGTTGTTGGAGAACTCGATCACGGCCCTGAGGTATGCCCTGTTCCCGAAATGTGCGTTCCTGACGCCCCTCGCCCGGGCGAAGAGGGCGGGAAGACCATCGGGCGGGGTTTCCAGGATGCTCTCGAGCATGGCCCTGGTCTCCGATTCCTGAACGGGGGCGGTCCGGTCACCGGGTCCGGGAACGGGCATCTCCACACCTTTCCGGGATGGCCGGGTCAGTGCCCCCGGCGCAAGCCAGGCCTATGGCGGCCATGGCCGCCTCCTCAGGGACGGCTACGCCCGTCCAGCGCCGGAAGGACAGGGCAGCCTGGGCGATCAGCATGCGCTCGCCCGTGGCGACCCCCGTCCCGCTCCGGGCCAGGGCGTTCCTGTAGCTCCATCCCGGATTGTAGTTGAGATCCATGAAGGCGAAGCCTCCGGGCAGCCCGCCGGGGGCGGGGAACGGATCGTCGTCGCGCCATCCCAGCGGGGTGGCGTTTACGACCGTGCCGCCTCGCCTGCGCCGCATCTCGTCCGCGAGCAGGGCGAGGCTCGCCACACCGCGCCCCGGAGTCCTTCCGAAGCAGAGATGATCCATCCCCATGATCTCCGCGGCCCGGGCCGCGGCGCGCCCGGCCCCTCCGGAGCCGACTATCAGCAGCGGAGCCGGGAAGCCGGTGGCGCGGAAGGCCCTGGCGAAGCCCTCGACGTCGGTGTTCCCCCCGGTCCATCCCCCGCCTTCAGCCGAAAGCGTGTTCACCGCCCCGATGCTCCCGGCATCGGAGTCGAGGCTTGCGCAGTGAAGGGCCGCGGCGGTCTTGTGAGGAAACGTCACGTTGAGGCCCGAGAAGCCCTCCGCCAGAAGCCGTTCGAGCTCTGCCCCGAGCCTCGCCGGCTCCACCGGGATGGCCGAATAGGAACCCGCAAGGCCTGCTTCGGCAAGGAAGGCGGAGTGGATGGCCGGGGAGAGCGATCCGGCCAGGGGCCAGCCCACCAGACCCAGCCTGATCTCAGACATGCCTCGTCCTCCTGAGGGCCTGGAACGCCCCGAGGAGCAGGCCCGAGGCGCCGCCTGCGGGTAGGAAGACCGGGTCGAGGAAGTCGCAGTCGCCCGGCACCCTCCCGTCGGCCTTCATCTCCTCGGCGATCCTGGAACCCCTGTAGACGCGGATGGTGCCTATGTGAACCGTCGTGTGCCGGTATCCCAGCAGGAGCCTCGCCGAGACCATGAAGGCGAACTTGGCCAGGAGCGCGGCGAACCCCTCGCCCGGACTGCGGGAGAAGAAGTTGACCCCGACGTCCATGCCGGCCGACCTGGCCCTCAGTACCGACCTGACGATCGAGCGGAAGTCGCCCGTCTTCCCCAGGCGCCTCATCCCCGCCCTGGTGATGGCGTCCGGCGAGAAGTCGACCTTCCTGCACCCTGCCGCCGCCATCGAGTCGATGTCCTCCACCGGGATCCCCGCGTCGATCCAGGCGCCCCATTCGAGACCGCCGGAGATGCCGGGATCCGGTCCGATCAGCTCGTGGAAGAAGGTGGCGGGAGCGTCGAACACCGAGTCCACGAACATGAACCTGGTGCCTCCCAGCGACCTGATGCTCCCGATGTCGGCTGCGACCGAAGCCGCGCTCCTGCACCTGAAGGCCCTGCCGCCCAGGAACGCGTATGTGCAGTAGGTGCAGCCGAAGGCGCAGCCCCTCCTGCTCTGGACACCGATCCCGAAATGCCTGTCGTAGGGCCCGAGGGGCAGGATCGAATAGTCGGGCGGCCGTATGGCGGCCAGATCCACGGGCGCAGCCCTGTGCAGGGCCCTGGACCGCCTCAGCCCGGAAGGATCGTTCAGCAGTCCGGGCAGTATCTCCTCGCCCTCACCGGCCACACCGGCGTCTATCCTCCCGTATCTCCGCATTATCTCGGGGGCGTTTATAGTGAAGCCGGGGCCTCCGGCCAGCAGCGTGCCGTCCCATCCCTCCAGGGTGCCGAGCATCGACTCGAAGGGCCGCAGGTATGACCAGGTGTCCGGGTAGCTGCTGTCGTCTATGTTGCGAAGCGACACGGCCACGACGTCGGGCGGGCGCTTACCGGTCACTGCCTCGCGGAGACGGTCGGAGGGGTCCACCGACATGTCCAGCGCGGAAACCTCGTGCCCTTCGAGCTGCCCTGCCAGGAAAGCCAGCCCGAGAGGGAAGACAGGCGGTTCACCGCGACCCGAAGGCGACTGAACGAGCAGAACCCTCAACTCTCCGAGGCCTCCTCCGGAATGCGCGAGTCCCATGGACGGCGGGATTGACTATAATGATTTCATGGTTTCGTGCCTTGCCGCACTGCTCGCCATTGCCGCCCCGGCGGCTCCAGGCACCAGGATGCCCCAGCTCGACAGCATCGCAGCCGACGTCTCCGCCCTGGGATTCATCCCCGAGTCCGGCAGGCTGATCGTCCTTGCCGCCGCCAGGGGATGGCCGGGCCGGATGGGCAGCATCTCCGTCACCGAAGAGGGAGCTTCGCCCGCCGGGGGCCTGTTCTCCGACGGAGACATGCTGTGGGGTTTCGACAGCCTCCCCGGCGGTGGAGTCCTCGTGACCGCGCCGGTGCCCGCCTGCGTTCCCGAAGGGCTGCCGATCGTCGTGGAGCCGGGCGACTCGGCCTCGTTCTCGATCTCCGGAGCCGCGGCGGACACCGTACTGGTCCAGGATCCCGGAGGAGGCGTGGCGGGATGCCCCAGAGGCCCTGACGGAACCTGCAGGCTGCGGTTCGCCGGGCGCGGCGTCTACTGGGTGGAGGCGCTGGCAGACATGGGCTCGGGGCCCGAGGTCCTGATGCTCGTCCCGGTGCTCTGCGGGGTATCGACCCAAGAGGTGCTGGGAGGAGGGTATCTGCCCGATTCCGACGCATCGACGCTCTCGGACGTCCTGGCCGAACTCGACTCCATCCGCGCGGCCTCCGGCGCAGGGCCGCTTGCGACCGACGGGAGGCTCGAAGCCATAGCCCGCGGCAGGGCGGGCGACATAGCCCTGTCCGGCGCCGTGGTGCACGGAGAGGGACTCGCGGGGGTCCTCGGCGGGGACGGAACGATCTTCGCCGAGAACATCGGGCGCGGATCGGGCCTCGACGAGGCCTGGTCGATGATACTGACCAGCCCCGCGCACAGGGCCACATGCCTCCTCGGCGGCTACTCCCGCGTCGGCATGGCGGCAGCCGTCGAGATAGAGAGGGACGGATGGCAGTACGTGCTGGTGCAGGTCTTCGAGGGCGCGGCGGCCGACTGACATGAGGATGCCGATCGACGTGAGGGCCGCACTCCGCGTGAAGCCCTCCCTTCCTCTGGCGCTGTCGCTCGCGGTCCTGGCTGCCTCCGCCCTGGTCTCCGACTGCGACACTCCCCTGCGGATCATGCTCCTGGCCTCCACGGTCGTCCTCGGCCTGATGCCGTTCTGGCGCGAGGGCGACCAGAGGCTCTCGCTCGACCGCATCCCGGCGACCGCCATGTTCGCGGCCTGCAGCCCTGAACACGCATATCTCCTCTCCTTCTCGGCATTCCTGTTCTCGACCCTGCTCTACTTCTCCATCCGGGACAGGAGGCCGGATCTGCGGAGAGCCCTCCTCGACGCGGCGCTGTCCCCCGCGGTGATCCTGGGCCTTGCTTCGATCATGCCCGTGCGGGGATGGCCGTCCTTCGCCCTGCTGTTCCTGGGCGCAGGCGCCGGTGGGCTGCTCGCGAAGTCCGTCTCGACGCGGATGCCCAGCGCCATCCTCCACGTCAGGCCCTGGACCGTGTCCTTCGCCCTGTCGCTGCCGCTTTCGATGCTCGTGTCCCATGCCGCCTCCGCGGGCGACACGGCGGCGGCCGCCGTGCTCCTCGGCTCCGCGGCGGCCTTCTCCACCCTCGCGAAGACGAGGCTGGACGCCCAGAAGACCTACGTCGAGCTCGCATCCGAGACCGCCCTGCAGAACAACCTCGCGGCCGAGCTCTCGACAGCCTCCTCGGTAGGCCAGTACATGGGTCTGCTGGAGGCGTACCTGCACAGTGCCACGGGCGAGACGACCATCCTGTCCCGCCAGGAGTCGGGGGGATGGACGGGCTGGACCGAGAACAGGCAGCACGCGGTGGTCGACAGGTACCTGCCCCCGGCCTCCGCGCATCCCCCGGGCTCGGTCGCCGAGGGCTTCCACTTCGGCGGGGCCGAGGGCACTCTCCTCGGGCTGTCGTCCTCTCCCGACATGCTGATGTTCGTACCGGGAAGGGCAGGGAAGTCTCTCGCGGCGATGGACCCCGTCCTCAGGAAGAACCTCGTCTCGCTGATCACGCACTCCTGGAAGGCGGTCGGCCACTCGATGGCCATCGAGGAGGCGTTCATAGCCGCGGCGATGATGCTCGCGAGGCTGGCCGACTCGAAGGACGACTACACCCACGGCCACTCCATCAGGGTCAGCAGGCTGAGCCAGAAGATAGGGCGGGAGCTCGAGCTCTCCCCGGACATGCTGAGGACGCTGATGGTCGGCGCCCTCCTGCACGATCTCGGGAAGGTGGCGATCCCGGTGGAGATCCTCACGAAGAGGGGTCTCCTGACCAGGGAGGAACGCGGGATCATCGAGAGGCACCCCGCCGAGGGCACGAGGATCCTGGGGACCCTGGGCGGATACGACATGGTCAGGAGCATCGTGCAGAGCCATCACGAGAGGCTCGACGGGAAGGGCTACCCGCTCGGGCTCTCGGGGAGGGACATCCCCTTCCCCGCACGCATCGTGGCGGTGGCCGACACATTCGACGCGATCACGTCGCGGCGGTCCTACCGCGAGAACAGCGACGTGAGGACCGCGGTCGACGCCATCAACGCCGGCGCAGGGACCCAGTTCGACGCCCGGATCGTGTCAGCACTGGTGCGGGTGCTCGCGGGGGGTGAACCGGCCGATGGCGCAGGCGCCTGAACGCGATCACGGCCTGACCGCCTTCCAGGCCGTCCTGTGGCTGGCCGCGGGGCTCGCCATCCCGGGCGTCGAGCCCGGCTGGAACAGGGATATCACGCTGGAGATGCTTCTGGTGACATGGGCGGTCGCGCTCGTGGCGTCGTCGTTCGCATACCTCACATCCAGAGGCGTCAGCGTCACCCTGCTGCCCGCGTTCGCAGCCTTCCTCTCGACGGCCGGTTTCACGGGGGCGATAGAGGCCGCCTTCACCGCCTCGATCTTCGTGGGGCATCTCGGCTATTCGATCAGGATCGGCAGGACGAGGAGCTCTGCGCTCAGACACTCCGCACGGATGGCCATGGTATCGTGGGTGGGTCTCAGGGCGGCCAGGGCGGCCGCAACGGCTGTCCTCCCATACCCGGAGGGTCTCCCCGCCATAGCCTTCGTGCTGGTGCTGTCGCACCTCGTGTTCGTGTTCGCAGTGGCGATCCTGAGGGGTCTCGGCGCAGGAGACAGGCTGTTCCCCGGGCTCTCCGCGATCCCCGGGACGACCCAGCGCCTGCTCCTGCCCATGGCCTTCCTCCCGCTGTTCATCCCCGCCGTGGAAGACGTGCTCTCGGACATCGGCAAGGAGGGGGATCCTCTCTTGATGATCCTTGGGGCGTCGGCCCTGATCTCCGCCCAGATAGCGATCACAGTATCCCTCGAGAAGTCGAAGTGGGCCAAGGGGAGATCCCTGTCGATCCAGAGGTCCCTGGCGTCACTCTCCGAGAGGCTCTCCAGATCGACATCCACCGTCCACGCCCTCCAGGCCCTCGCCCTCGAGGCCCAGGGCGCCTTCTCGCCCCGCTCGGTCCGCATCGGGTACCCAGGATTCGCGGTCATCCGTCCCTCCGGGACGGCTCCTCCGCCCGACCCGCCCCTGACCAGGCGGGGGCGCACCGGGCTGACCGTCGAAGTCTGGGCGGACGAGATCACGGTCCTCGACAAGTCTCGTCTCGACAGCTTCATCTCCCTGACCGAGGCAGCCCTGCAGAACCTCGAGCTCGGCAAGAGGGTGTCGCTGGAGGCCTGGAGCTGCATGGAGGCGATGGTCTACTCTCTCGACCGGGCCGACCACCGCCTCTCCGGCCACAGCCGCAGGGTCGCGAGGCTGGCCGTCGAGATCGGCAGGAGGCTGGGCCTCCAGAGCGGCCTGCTGGATGCGGTGAGGATGTCCGCCCTGCTCCACCACGTCGCGCCTGCGGTTCTCGGCGCCCCGGCGGACGAGGGGTTCGACGACCAGGAGCTGAGCGCCTTCTCGCTGCCGGAGGAGGCCATGACCGGCCTCGTGGGGATGAACGAGCACTACGACGGCTCGGGGCAGCCCTCCGGGCTCTCGGCGAGCAGCATCCCCATCTCCGCCAGGATACTGGCCGTGGCCGACGAATACGTGTCCGAGCTCGAGAGGGGAACGCCCCAGACCGCGATGAGCGTCGTCAGCCTCCGGGCCGGCAGCCTGTTCGACCCTGCAGTGGTGAGCACTCTCGCATCCTCGCTCGAACTCGGCTTCGAGGTCTGACCGCCCGATCAGAGGGACAGGTTCGGAGGGCTCGCGCTGCCGGACAGGGATTCCACCCCGCCGGCGGTTTCGATCCGGAAGTCGATCCTGCGGATCATGTCGCAACCGGATGCAGACGAGAGATCCTCTTCGGACAGCCGCACGCCGGTCCCGTCGAAGTACGCGAACTCCAGCTGGAGCCCGGCGGCCGATTCGAACGAAGCATCCTGGCCCTCGCGGATCGTGAACCCGCCTCCCTGGCGGGGTTCGATGACGATCTCGCAGGCATCGCCCCGGCCCGAGCGCCCGGAGAAGACGATCCTGCCGACTGAGGCCTCCGCAACGGGATGCGCGGCCGGCGCTCCGCCGCGGGAACCCGCGGTCTGGAGGCATGTCTCCACGGCGTCGAGCGCGGTGCGGGCGTCCATCGATGCTTCCGCCGATCCGCCCGCCATGTCCGCAGACCTGCTGCCGGCCTGGAAGAGGAGCAGCACCGCGCCGAGCAGCACCCCCATCACCGCTATGACGATGGCGATCTCTATCAGGGTGAAGCCCCGCGCAGACACCGTGGGTGATCCGGGCGCGCCCGCGCCCGGGGCGTCAGAAGAGGTCCTCGTCGATCTCATGCCCGTCGTGATCCGGGTCGGGCACCCAGGAGTAGATCTTCCACTGCTCCAGGGACGGGAAGGCGGGGGGATGCACGGAGGTCAGCCTCCCGTCGTACACGATTGTCATGTCGTAGCCGTGGGTCCCGGCGCTCAGGGCGCCCATCCTCCCGACAGCCAGGCCCCCGATGACGTTGAAGGACAGGCTGCGCCCGCCCGCGGTCGGGTCCTCGGCCCGTATCGCGCCGTCCGGTGCGCAGAGGAACGCTTCCACGGTCAGGTGCCCGTCGGTCTCTATCTGCCACGGCGGAGGCCAGTCCGCACCCGCATGGGAGTCGGGATCCGCCGGGATGAAGATCCCCGACAGCGAGACGAGCCCCAGGGGGGCGCCTGTGAACTCCCCGGTCGAGCAGTGGATGTTCCCCATCAGGCCTATCTGGCCGTTGGCCACGATCGTGAGCGGCGACGTGAGAGCCCCCGCCGTCTTCACGAGCACGTCGGAGAACGATGCCACGTAGACCAGGTCGGTCGTCGCGAGATCGACGGTGTCGCTGACGACGCCCTGCTCGGAGGAGACCAGCAGCCTGTCCCCGTCGATCAGGAGGCGCCTCGCGCCCCATATCACCTCGCCCGAGTCGGCCGCGGCAGTCCTCAGGTCGGCGAAGAGGTCGGAGAGCCTGCCGAAATCCACCGGGTCTGCGAAGGGGTCCCACGTGGGCCTGCCCTGCCTGTGGCTCGGGTAGGGCCTCACCCAGACCCTGCTGCCGTCCGGGTGGGGCGAGAACCCGGTCCCGGCGTCGCAGAACCTGAAGCCTCCGCGCGAGGTCGTCGATATCGAGGAAACCCAGGGGTCGCCGGCCGAATCGGGCGACGTGCTTGCGATGTCCACGATGCCGTTCGAGTGGACGGGGCCTTCGAGCCTCGCGCCGTCGCCCAGGATCCCCGGCGGGATGCCCATGTCGGTCAGCAGCGCGTACCGGGATGGATAGTCCGGGGCTGCCCTGACCGAGACCTCGCGGGTTATCTCGCCGGCCAGGCCCAGCGCCCGGATCTCCACGGTCCCCACGCTGTAGGGGGATCCGTTCACCACGGACGGGTCGATCACGACCCAGACCCTGTCCCCAGAGGGCAGGGCGATCCACTGGGCGCTGTCGCCGGGCATCGAGTACGGTTCCCCGGACGGCGCCCGGTCGCCCTGCGCCAGGGTGTGGAGGGCGAGGCTCACTCCGGACTCGGCCGCGAGCTGCGCCCTCACCCTCCCCGCCCTGTACCTGTACGAGGACACGTTGGCCTGGAAGAGCACGAAGACCGCCGCCACGAGGATGGCGAGCGCCCCGGAGAGCACCACCAGTATGGCCAGCACCGCACCGGTCTCGCCCCGCCTCCTCCTCAGGGTCTCCATGCCCTTCACCTCTCCCGGCTCAGTAGAGGTCGTCGTCCAGGAGGTCGAGGGTCAGCTCGGGCCATTCCTTCCAGTAGCCGACGTCCCACCTCCCGGTCTGTGGGAAGAACGGAGGGTGCATGGTCATCAGGCGGGAGTCGTAGTAGATGACCGTGTACCAGCCGCTCGAGCTCTGCGTCGTGTTCCCCTCGCCATTGACGATGTACCCGCCCACGAACATGAAGTCCCTGATCGGGCTGGGATACTGGGCGTTCTCGGCTCTGAACTCGCCCGTGAGCACCATCACTGTGCAGTCGTACTCTATGTCGTTGTCGGCCACGATTCTCCAGAGAGTCTGCGTCCAGTCCGTCCCGCCAACGAGATCCGGGTCGAGAGCTATCACGAAGTCCCCGTAGACTATCACGATCCCGAGCAGGGTCGTGTTGTCCATGTCGAGGATGTTCCTGTCGTGGTACTGCAGGGGTCCCAGGGTGTACACGCTGCCGTTGCACCCTATCGTCAGTGGCTGGGTCATGCCCTCGGGTGAGATGGGGTCCGACCACGGCGAGTAGTCTGGATAGCTCTTGAGGTAGATCCTGTCCGTCGCCCTGTTGTCTATCCAGATCACCCGGTTCGTCAGGCTGCCTATGTAGATCCTCTGGACGGCGGCCGTATTGGATGTCTTTACCAGGAGAGTGTCGCCCAGGAGGGTGTCGCCCCTCAGGATCATCCTGGTCCCGTTCGGAACCTGGGCCGCCGAGAGGTAGAGCCCTCCGCCGAGGGCCGCGTCCCGAGCGTCATCCCAGTTCACCTCGTCGGGCCCGAACGGGATGGGCTCCACCCCCAGCTCGAAGTACGGCGGGCCCATCAGCATCCTCTCTATGGGCTGCACAGTGAGGTTCGAGTACTGCGGCGAGGACGTGCGCGTACCCGAGCCGTTGGTGCCATAGATGTAGTAGTCGGAGGCCAGGCTGAACCTGTAGAACCAGATGTCGTTGGTGGACGACGCGCTGGAGCTCCACAGGCACACCGGGCCGTTCCCGAAGAACGGCCCGTCGAACCTGTACCCGTCGCCGTAGAAACCGTCGAGGGGCGGCTCGTTGAGGAACGTGGCGAACCGGGAGAAGTTCTCGGGCAGCACCACGGTCTCCATGCCGTAGGTGTAGGTGGAGTCGCCCGCTCCCACATGGGCCAGGGCCCTCACGGCATACGCGTTGGACGTCGCCACCTCGGCGTTCCTCTGGCTGGGGTCCACGAACACGCGCACAGTACCGAGGTCCTCTCCGGGCAGGTCGTAGAAGCCAAGCGCTGGCGGCTCCGGCAGGAACTGCTCCGGGATCGTGCCCTGCGGTATGTCGGCACCGCCCATGATCATGTGCACTGCGAGGTTGACCCCCGCTTCGGCCGTGTACCTGGCCTGTATCCTGTCCCTGTTGTAGGTGTGGCTCCTCACGTTCATCTGGAACAGGGTGTAGACGGCCCCGGCCAGGATCGAGAGCACAAGCCCGAACAGCACCACCAGCGCAAGCGCGGCGCCGGTCCTGCGGGATCGATTCCTGATCATCGCCGTGCCTCCTACCTTGCGAAGAACTGGATGTTGTCGAGGTTCCACCCGCCGCGTTCGCCGAACGGGCCCGAGGACTCGACGAATCTCATGAAGTAGAACGCCCTGCCCAGGGCCCACGCGGCCTGGAACTGGGCGGTGAGGTCGATCGCCTCGAAGTCCCAGATCTCCTCGCCTACTCCGTAGTACTCGCGCACGTTCGTCCAGAGCGGCGAGGCCGGGTCGGGAGGAGTCTCGGTGTCGGAGAAGGCCACCTGGATGAAGGCGTCGTCGTTGGGGGCGTTCTGCAGGCACTTGAAGACTTCCACCGCCACGCTGTCGTAGGTGGCGTCGTCGGGCATCGGGTAGGGGGGCGAGAGGAACCAGGCCCATTCGCCCGGGTTGTAGAAGCCGTCGTCCGTCAGGTCGGTCCCTGCGATAGACGTCCCGTTCTCCGACGTCAGGGGCGGATCGACGCCCAGCACGACGGGCGTTCCGATCTCCCAGTCGTCGAGGGTGCCGCCGTGGGTCCAGGCCCCGGCGCTGCCCTCGGTGTTCTCGGCCGAGATGCCGGCAACGACGCCGGTACCCATCCCTGAGGCGCGCCGGGCCATGCA
>JAKLEF010000340.1 GCA_022703195.1 Candidatus Fermentibacterota bacterium
CCTGTGCGGCGGCGGGGGCTTCGGGTCCCATGGCGGAGGCAGGTTCCGCATCTGGCAGGGATTCGGGCATGGGAGCCGGTTCGGCAACGGGTGCCGGCCCGGGCGCAGCTTCGGGCTCAGGTGCAGCCGCCGGCACTGCCGCCGGCATGGACATCTGCGGGGCCAGGGGGCCGGTGCCGAATATCGACTGCAGGAGAGGATCCGTCGGGGTCTCCGCGGCGGCCTGCACGGGGCCGGGAGGGGCAGGGACCTCGGCGGTCCGGAAGATGCTCGTGAAATCGAACGGTTCGGGAGCGGGGGCCGGTGCCGGTTCCGGGGCCGGGGCGGGCCGGGGCGCGGCCTCCGCGGCCGGCGGCACGGCTTGTGCAGGTGGTTCCGGCGCCGGGCCGAAGACGGATTCCAGCGAGAACGCATCGGAATCCGCGGCTGCCGCGGGCGGGGCGCTCCCGATGAAGCTGCCCACGTCCTGGACCTCCACCGGCGGCTTCTCTTCGGGAGCCGGGGGATCGAGGCTGATCCCGACGCTCGACAGGAGCTCGGACACGCCCGACAGGGGGTCCGACGACTGCACCACGCCGATGTCCCTCAGGAGGTTCTCCACGTCGCCCGAGGTGGCGAACTCGTCTTCGGCGCCCGCCTGGTCGGGGAACACCTGGAAGCTGCCCGTGGGGGACGGCCTGGAGGGCGCCTGGTCGGCAACGGTCGCGGACGGGGCCTTTTCGGCGACGGGCTGGCCCTGGGCGGCGGGATCGGCATGACCCGTGATCCTGGTGACGGCTACGGAAGCCCCGCGGTGGTCGCGCTCGAGGTCGAGGACGACCCTGTAGTTGTCGAGGGCGTTCTCGTTCTCCTTCAGCTCCTCGAGGACCTGCCCCAGCCGGTAGTGGTGCTGGACGCTGCCCAGTTCGAGCGTGATGAGCTGCTCGAGCTGCTCGCGCGCCTCGGACCAGAGCCCCAGGGCCATGCAGGCGTCGGCCAGCAGGCTGCGGGCCCTGGACCTCGTGCCGATCAGGGATACGGCCTTGAGCAGCAGCTCCCTGGCCTGCTCCGTGAGCCCTCTGCCGAGATAGTCCTCGGCCTCCCGGCAGAGTGCGTTGTAGGTGTCGCTCGTGAAGGCGTCAGCCACAGGATAACCTCCCGGGATGGACGGTACGCTCGACAACGCAGAAGGCGGGCCGCCGCCGGGTGCCGCCCGCGGGAAAGTGGCGGAGAGAGAGGGATTCGAACCCTCGAGGGCGTTTACACACCCTACACGATTTCCAATCGTGCTCCATAGACCAGCTCGGACATCTCTCCGCAGGCGTTACGGCGGCAGATAGAATAGGCCTGCACATCGGCCTTGTCAACGAAAACCGGGGGGCTCCGGTCAGGGACAGATCCTGCAGTTCGGGAAGCTGCGTGAGGATTTCGCCGCCCTCCAGCCCCGGGCCTCGCGCCATGCGCCGCGGGAGGGTTCCGGGATCAGGGGGACGTCGGCGCCCGAGAACGGGCAGGGTCTGAGAGTCCCGCGGGCATCGATGCAGAGATAGCCTGCCTGCGGACATCCCGCCCTTGGGCGGGTGAGCGCCACCCTCCCGGAGGCGTCGAGCCCGTAGGGGCAGTCCGGTTCTCCGAGGGCGAGCACGGCCGGATCGGAGTATGCGCTGCCCGAAGGATCGTGCAGAGTGTGTACGATGGTCGTGTTCCGCCAGCCCTCGCGGGCGGCAAGCTCCGCGAAGGCGGGTCCGTCTCCCGCCGAGCCCGCCCATTTCGTCAGCACGACCTCGATCACGGCCCCGGAGCGTGACGCGGAGATCATCCGCACGGCCTCGACCGCCTCCCCGAAGCGGTCGGTCCCCTTCACGGCCCTCCAGGTCTCCCTGGTGGCCGCGGGCAGGGAGACGATCCAGCGGTCCACCGGGAG
>JAKLEF010000341.1 GCA_022703195.1 Candidatus Fermentibacterota bacterium
ATCGAAGCTGCCACCTGTCGTCTCTGCTCGAAGAGAGGCCGTGCGTTCTCTCGTCGTGGATTATGGTCTCACAAAGAGCGAGGCTGCGAGGATGATGAAGCTGACTCCGGCTGCAGTGACGAAGATGCTAGGAATATCCATCCCAGATATCGACAGCAAGACTCGTCGGGTCGGCCCGAGAAAGTTAAAGGAGTTAAAAGCGTTCTAGCGGGGGGTGGTGATCCAGAAGACGTCCATGCTCTCGCCGGGGTCCCTGCGGTCGGAGCTGAAGACTATCCAGTCGCCGGTGGGGTTCCAGGCGGGGTAGACGTCCATCGCCTCGTCCTCGGTCACCTGCATCAGGTTCCCCGATGACAGCTCTCCGATCCAGATCTCGTAGTTCCCGGTGCTGTCGGACGAGAACGTGAACCATCCGTCACCCTGGCCCCAGCAGGGATGGATCGCGTCGGAAGGGCCGCCGACCACCTCGTGCGCGTCGGAGCCGTCCGGGCGGATCGCCCAGATGTCGCCCTGGCCCCCCTCGTTCCTCTGGAAGAGGATCCAGTCACCCTCGGGAGAGTAGGACGGCCTGAGGCAGTCGACACCTACCGGCGTGTAGAGGGGAACGGGCGCTACGCTGTCGAGCGCGGATCTCCACAGCCCCCATGAACCGCCATCGAGAGTGGCCCAGATCATGCTGTCGGCGTCGGGATTCCAGGAGGGGTGCCTGTGCTCGAGGCTGTCGTAGAGCACGAGATGGACCTCGTACAGGTTGCCCTGCATCCATCTGATCTCGGAGGACCCGTCGTCGTGCGAGGCTGTGTAGATGATCTTCCCGACCTCCTCGCCGAGAGTGTCGGACCAGCACCCGTTGGGCCCGTTCGACTCGTCGAAGTCGGTGAAGGTGCGGAGGGAGGGGTCGTCGCCGTAGTTGTAGCCGTAGATGTTCGGGTCTCCGGCGTAGTCGGAGCAGAACAGGAGGATGTTCCCGCCCCTGTTGAAGGCCAGGGCCGTGTCCGAGAAGGGGGCCGGGGAGCCAATGTAGTATTCGGCTCCGTCGGGCCAGGGTTCGAACCCTTCGGGGTTGTTCCCGCAGGAGACCGCGAAGACGGACATGGATGCCAGCAATGCCAGAGTGGCGAATCGAGCGGTTCTCCCCATGGTGATGTCCCCCGTCACGCCGGAGGCCCGGCCTCGATGGACGCACCGAGCGCCCGGAGCCTCTCGACGAGGTTTTCGTATCCCCTCTCTATCTGGTGCACATTCCTTATCAGGCTGCGCCCCTCGGCGCACAGCGCCGCGGTGAGCAGGGCCATGCCGGCTCTTATGTCCGGGCTAGAGACATCCGTTCCCCTGAGCCTGGAAGGTCCGGCGACCACCACCCGGTGAGGATCGCAGAGAATGATCGAGGCTCCCATCGCCACGAGCTTGTCAACGAAGAAGAGCCTGCTCTCGAACATCTTCTCGAAGATCAGCACGGTTCCGCGCGACTGGGTGGCCGTGACGACCGCAGTGCTCGTCAGGTCGGGCGAGAAACCGGGCCACGGGGCATCGTACACCGTGGGGATCGCGCCGCCCCTGTCGGATACGATCTCCAGGCCGTGACTCCCGTCGACGACGATGTCTCCGCCGTCGAACGAGATCTCCACGCCGAGCTTCCCCAGCCCGTTCATCGTGGGTTCGACGATCGAAGGATCTACTCCGCGTATCCTGACGCCCTTCCCGCAGCAGGCGGAGAGGCCGATGAAGCTGCCGACCTCGATGTGGTCGGGCGCAACCCTGTGGGATGCCCCTCCGAGGAGGCCGCCGCGGCCCCTCACCACCAGCCGGTTCGTCCCCGCACCCTCGATCGACGCGCCCATGGATGTCAGCAGGAGGGCGAGGTCCTGAACGTTGGGCTCGCATGCCGCGTTG
>JAKLEF010000342.1 GCA_022703195.1 Candidatus Fermentibacterota bacterium
CCACGGAGCCTGACTCCCCGGACATCAGCCCCGCCCCAGGGCCTTCAGGGCCACGAGTTCCTTGCCCTGCAGGAGCTTCAGGGCGACTCCGCCGCCTGTGGACACGAAGCTCACGTCGTTCTCGAAGCCGGCCTCGGATACGGCTCTGGCGGAATCACCGCCGCCCACTATGGTGACCGCGCCGAGCCTGGTGGCGGCTGCCAGGGCGGCGGCCATCCCGCGCGTCCCCGCGTCGAAGGGGGCCTTCTCGAACAGGCCCATGGGTCCGTTCCACACCACGGTCCTGCTCCGTGCGATAGCCGACGAGAAGGCCGCCAGGGTCAGGGGGCCGATGTCGTAGCCGGCCTGGTCCGGGGGGATGGCGTCGGAGGGCACGGTCACGGCCGAGGCGCCATCGTCGGGCGATGGCGCGACCACCACGTCGACGGGGAGAACGAGGTCCACGCCCGCATCCCGGGCCTTTGCGGCGAGCATGGCCGCGGTTCCGACCATCTCCTTCTCGAGCAGGCTCCTGCCCACGTCCATGCCGGCGGCGGCAAGGAACGTGAAGGCCATCCCACCCCCGACCAGTATCGAATCGACCTTGTCTATGAGGTTCTCGATCACGGGGACCTTGTCCGACACCTTCGCCCCGCCGAGGAGGAGGGTGTAGGGCCTCCCGGGGCTGCCGGTCGCCCTGCCGAAGAAGTCTAGCTCCTTCATGACCAGCAGGCCGGCGTACCCGCCCCCTAGCACGGACGGGACGCCCGTCATCGAAGCGTGGGCCCTGTGGCAGGTTCCGAAGGCGTCGTTGACGTACACATCGGCTAGAGCGGCGAGTTCCCCGGCGAAGCCCGGGTCTCCGGCCTCCTCGCCGGGATGGAACCGGAGGTTCTCGAGGAGGACGACATCTCCGGGCTTCATCGCGGATACGATCGACTCCACGCGCTTCCCCACGCAGTCAGGGGCCATCACGACCCTCCGCCCCAGCAGTTCCGACAGCCTCTCGGCCACAGGGGCGAGGCTCATCCCGGGAACCACCCTCCCGTCGGGCCTCCCGAGGTGGCTGGCCACCACCAGAGCCGCTCCGCGCCCAAGGATGGTCGTCATCGTCGGGATGACGGCACGGATCCGGGTGTCGTCCGCGACCCGGCCGGATTCGATCGGGACGTTCAGGTCGGCCCTGAGGAAGATCCTCCTGCCGGACAGGTCCGCTTCGGCCAGAGACGGGCGGATCACAGCCCGGCCTCGCCCATGTGCTTCAGCATGTCCACCATGCGGCAGGAGTAGCCCCATTCGTTGTCGTACCAGGAGATGACCTTAACGGTCTTCTCTCCCACGACCCGGGTGAACTCGGAGTCGAAGACCGAGCTGGCCGGGTTGCCCACGATGTCGGACGAGACCAGGGGTTCGGTGCTGTACTCGAGCACCCCGGAGAGAGGGCCGGATGCGGCCGCCCTCATGGCCTCGTTCACGGACTCGACCGTGACGGGATTCTCGAGCCTGCAGGTGAGGTCGACCAGCGACCCGTCCGTTACCGGCACGCGCACGGCGAAGCCGTCGAGCCTGCCCTTCAGCTCGGGGATGACCTCCCCTATCGCCGCCGCGGCGCCCGTGGTGGTCGGGATCACGTTGACGGCGGCAGCCCTCGCCCGCCTCCTGTCCTTGTGCGGGAGGTCGAGGATCCTCTGGTCGTTGGTGTAGGCGTGTATCGTCGTCATCAGTCCGGTTACGATCCCGAACGAGTCGTTGAGCACCTTCGCGACCGGCGCGAGGCAGTTGGTGGTGCAGCTCGCGTTGGAGACGATGTGGTGCGTTGCGGCGTCGTACTTGCTGTCGTTCACACCGAGCACGATGGTGATGTCCTCCGACGTCGCGGGTGCGGAGATGATCACCTTCTTCGC
>JAKLEF010000343.1 GCA_022703195.1 Candidatus Fermentibacterota bacterium
CGCTGATCTTCCAGAACGGCGACTCCGGCCGCGAGGCCTTCCTGGGGTCGATCTCGTCGCAGTTCGACTCTACATACAAGGACATCCAGAGGCACCTCGAGGATGGCACGCTCGACACTGACCTCATCGACAAGTCCCTCACCAGCATCATCGAGGGCAAGCTCTCCGAGGAGCAGGCCACGGCGCTGAGCGTCGAGCTGCGCGACCTGGTGATGCGGCACGGCACCACAGGCGACGGGGGGGACGTCACGATGCACTTCATGACCGTCTTCTACCTCACCAGGAACACCGAGGAGGAAACAGGCAGGGAGCCGTGACCGGCCTCCTGCTCGCCGCGCTCATGACCGGATCCGGGCCTCCGGGCGCCCATGCGCCGGAGGATCTGCCCCGGATGCCCTCCCAGCACGCCATCGACAGCGCCGACAGGCCCGATCCCGCATGCCCGATCCGGGTCGACGGGGTCGACGGCGGGCGCGAGCTGTGCGGGACGGTCTTCGGCTTCCTGCCCTACTGGGCCGGATACGCATATCTCAGGTACGACCTGATCTCGGTGCTGGCATGCTTCTCTATCGAGATGGGGCCGGCAGGCACGATCACGTCATGGCACGGGTTCCCGTCCGCGTTCGACGAGCCCGTGAGCGGGGTGCACGCCGCCGGGGGCATCGCGGTCGTGACGGTGACGAACTTCTCGGGCTCCGGGATCCACTCGATCCTCACCACGGGGAGGGACGCCGCCATGGCCACCCTCACGGGAGTGCTCGACTCGAACCCCGGAATGGACGGCATCTGCCTCGACTTCGAAGGTGTTAGCTCGTCCGACCGGTTCGCCCTGACAGACTTCGTGGAGGACCTTAGAGCGGCGATGGACGAGGGCCACCCCGGCAGCCACCTTTCGATCTGCACCCCGGCGGTGGACTGGTCGGGCGCCTTCGACTACGACCAGCTGGCCCTGGCGTGCGACGCCCTCTTCATGATGTGCTATCCGTTCCACGGCTCGTGGTCGGACGAGGCGGGGCCGTGCTGCCCGCTGACGGGATGGGGGTCGGGGCCCGAGTCTCCCTCGAACATGGCCTGGAGCATGGGCGACTACGTGATCTACGCTCCCGAGGTGCACGAGAAGCTCGTCGTGGGCCTGCCGTACTACGGGTTCGAGTGGGAGACGGAGGACGGCGAGCCTCATTCCCCGGCTGTCGGGTCCTGCGCGACGCTCGTCTACTCGACCCTCGCGTCCCGGGCCGGGACCTACGGCAGGCTGTGGGATCCCGAATCCCTGACGCCGTGGTACCGCTACCAGGACGGCGGGTGGAACCAGGGCTGGTTCGACGACCAGGAGTCCCTTGCCCTCAAGTACGGGCTCGTGACCGGCTCGGGCATGCAGGGAGCGGGCATTTGGGCTCTCGGCTACGACGGTTCGCGGACGGAGCTCTGGGACTGCCTGGAGGAATGGTTCTGCGAACCCACCGGCCCCGACGGCATGACCGACAACCTCGAGGGGACGTTCACCCTGCACGGGCCGGCGTCGACATGGCACTACAGCGGGACCGGCGTGCTCTACTCGCACTTCTACACCTACTCGCTCGCCTCGGGATCGGACGTGAACTGGGCCCGATGGCTCTTCGAGGCCGCCGATTCGAGCTCGGGCGTGCTGCTCGAGGCATGGATACCGGATGGATCGGATGCCGAGGTCGTCTACCGGGTCTCGCACGGGGGGGCGACCGATTCCGTGGAGGTCGATCAGGAGGCTCTGCAGGGGAGCTGGGCGCCGCTCGGGGGGCCGTATCCCCTGTCCGGGGGGCTGTCGGTCGTCCTGGGCGACAGGACCGGAACGCAGGGGGACAGGATCGGCTTCGACGCGATCAGGTACACGGCCTC
>JAKLEF010000344.1 GCA_022703195.1 Candidatus Fermentibacterota bacterium
ACCGCGGTCTGGGGGCTCGCTTTCAAGCCCAACACCGATGACATGCGCGAGGCTCCCGCAACGGTCGTCATCCGCGGGCTGCTCGAACGGGGCGCCACGGTGGCGGTCTACGACCCCCAGGCGATGAAGAACGCATCCGAGATCCTCGGTGGAGCGATCGAGTGCTGCAGGAACGGCTACGAGGCAGCCGAGGGGGCGGACGCCCTGCTTCTGCTGACCGAGTGGCTCGAGTTCAGGGAACCCGACTTCGCCCGTCTCGGTTCGATCATGAGACGGAAGGTCGTGTTCGACGGCCGGAACGTCTGGAATCCCGAGAAGCTCCGGAAGCTCGGCTTCGAGTACCGCGGGATGGGCAGGAGGTAGCACCCCGTGAACGCCGTGACGCCGCTGATGCTTTCCGCCCTGCTCTCGCAGGGCATGGGCGGATACGTGGTGCCCGGCGTGGAGACCGGCGAGGTCCAGATGAACGTCCATGTATGGGGCGAGGTGCTCGACCCCGGGACGTACCTGCTCCCGTTCGACGCCGATCTCGTGGAGGCGGTCTCCGCCGCCGGCGGGCCCACCGCAAAGGCCGACCTCGATGCTGTAAGGATCGTTACGTCTCTGGGCGAGGTCGAGTACGACCTAGCCGGCTTCCTCAGGGGAGAGGGGCATCCGGCGCCCGCCCTTACCCCCGGAACCACGGTGTATGTTCCGGTCTCCACCTCCGACTGGTGGAAGGAGGCCCTGGACATCGCCTACAAGATCATTGTGACGGTGAACCTGGTATGGCTGATGGCGGACCGCTGAGCGTCCAGCCTCCGAAGGAGGACAGGGAGACTCTCCGGATAGGGGAGTACATCTGGATGATCCGCCAGGGCAAGTGGATCATCCTCACCTTCGTCGTCCTGTCCCTCATCGCGAGCATCTACATCACCATGAAGACCAGGCCGGTGTTCCAGTCGTCGGCAACGTTCCTCTACGACTTCAGCAGCAACATGTCGCAGGCTCTCGACTTCCCGGGCGTGTTCTGGTTCGAGGTGGAATCCGCCAAGAACAACCAGATCCAGATCATCAGGAGCAGGAGCATGGCCGAGGCCATAGCCGACTCGATCCTGAGATCGCCCGATTCGGACAGCCTCGTATCCCTCCTCTTCGACGGGAACGCGCCGCCGCCCCAGGCCCTCAGGGCATCCCTGGTCGGGCTCGTGGCGGGCAGCATTTCCGTCAGCGTGATGAAGGACACGGATTTCTTCGTGCTGTCCGCCGTCGGCGGCTCCCCCGAGGCCTCCGCCGTCCTGGCCAACCTGGCCGTGCAGTCCTACTACCGCTGGAACCTCGAGGAGGCGCGGGGCGAGAACAGGGAGATCCGCGAGTTCCTCGACCAGCAGATGATCAGCATGGACGCCCAGCTCTCGATGGACGAGGACTCGCTCCGCTCCTACAAGGAGAGCAACGACTTCATAGATCTCTCGACCCAGGCGAGGGAGACCGTGTCGAGGCTCGTCTCGCTCGAGTCGGCCGCGGCCGCGTCGCGCACCGAGATCGGCGCGCTCGGGGCGCAGAGGGACTACCTGGCGGGCAGTCTCGAGGAGTTCAGATCGGGCATGGCGGACGAGATATCCTCCGTCAACGACGAGTACATCTCCTCTCTGCAGGGGGAGCTGGCCCTGCTCGAATCGTCGAGGGCGGCGCTGCTGGCAGGAGGGGCTCAGCCGGGCGATCCTGCCCTCTCGGACGTGGAAGTCGAGATCGAACTCAGGACGAACTCGCTCTCCGCCGCCCTGGAGGGCCTCGTGCAGGCCCGCTTCCCCGAGAACCCCTCGGCCGCCGTACAGTCGCTCGTGGGGCAGCTCACGGAGGTCGAGGCGGGCCTTCGGGC
>JAKLEF010000345.1 GCA_022703195.1 Candidatus Fermentibacterota bacterium
GACCTGACGCAGCGCCGCTATCAGCAGATCCACAGCGATCTCGGGACGGGCACGAAGCTGATCGAACGGCTCGCGTTCCGCATGGAGCAGGGCACGAACTTCTTCGACGAGCAGCGGCGCATCGAGGTCGAACTGGCGATGGGGGACCGGGATCTCGACGATCCCGACGAGGGGGATCCGCGTGTCGTCCTGTTCTACGGGCCTCCGGCAACGGGCAAGGACAAGGTGGCACAGGCCTTTGCATCTCTTCTCGGGAAGAAGCTCTACGCCATCAGCACCCCCGCCTACTTGGAGAACGAGATCGACTCCCGAGTGGACATAGAGAGAACCTTCCAGACGGCCCGCATCTTCGGTGCCGTTCCGTGGTTCAGCAGGTCCGAGGGCCTTCTGGAGATGGAAAACTACTCCAGCCTCGCCGACGATTTTGCCGACATCCTCGGGGAGTACGGCAGCACCGTCATAATGACCGCCAACGGAACCCCATCTCTGGGTCCTGTCGGACGCGCGCTCACCTACATGGTCGAGATACCGCGCAGCGAACGCGTTGACCGGATCAGGATGATCGATTCAATGATCCCGGACGGTACCCCCAGGGCAGACGACTTCGACCTCGGCAAGGTGGCCGACAGTATCACCTCCTCCGGGCCGAAGCTCCGGAGATACGTGCGCCTCGCATGCCGGAAGGCTTCTCTGAGGCCCGAGGGAGAGCGCATGCTGCGCACCTCCGACTTCCTGCCCGGCCTCGGAAGGGATGGGGGGAGAAAGACAGCGAAGGCCGACGACCTGTCGTACACGGCCGAGCCCCGCGCCCGGCTGGACGATGTGGTTCTCGGGCAGCCCCAGAGGGACACGGTGATGCAGATCATCAAGTCCGTGGGAGCATGGAGCAGGGTCTTCGAGGAATGGGGACTGGCCGAGAGATATGCTACCGGCAGGGGGATCTCGGCCCTCTTCTGCGGGCCCAGCGGTACGGGCAAGACCCTCACCGCCGAAGCGATGGCCGGTGAGCTCGGTAAGAGCATCCGCGTCGTCCAGCTCTCGGGCATGATGGACAAGTACGTGGGGGAGAGCGAGAAGCACATCGTGGAGATCTTCCGGAACGCCTCCCGTAACGGTGAGGTCCTCGTGATCGACGAAGCCGACTCGCTCTTCGCGAGCCGCGTGGACTCCTTGACGCACAACAGCTACTACATCAACAGCCACATCAACACCCTCCTGAAGGAGATGGACGACTTCGAGGGGATAGTGATCCTCACCACCAACTACGCAGTGAAGATGGACCCC
Organism: Candidatus Fermentibacterota bacterium; assembly: GCA_022703195.1. Classification (GTDB taxonomy): domain Bacteria; phylum Fermentibacterota; class Fermentibacteria; order Fermentibacterales; family Fermentibacteraceae; genus Fermentibacter. The sequence continues at coordinate 1,285 of JAKLEF010000345.1, forward strand.
GCCTTCGAGCGCAGGATCAGGTGGAAGGTGGAGTTCCCGGCCCCCGACGCGGAAGCCCGGGCCGCCATCTGGAGGAAGATGTTCCCCGAATCCGTGCCGCTCTCCGCGGACATCGACTTCGATGCCCTCGGACGGGAGTTCGAGGTGTCCGGTGGATCGATCAGGAGCGCCTCGCTCAAGGCCCTCTTCATCATCGCGTCGGAGGGGGTTCCGCTCTCGATGGGGCACCTCAGGGACGCCATGAGAAGCGAGAAGCTCGAGATGAAAGGGATCGAGAGCAGCAGGGAGATAGGATTCGGCAACCCCGCCTGAGGCTGGGGCATGCGGTGCGGAGGCTCGCCCTCCGCACCGCGGCCGAACTGACATGACGATCACGGTAATGCCTGGCAGGCCGCTGTTCCAGACCGAGGTCCTCTCGGAGAGGATCCACTTCACAGCCGACCTCTTCCTGGGCTCTTCCGGCGATGCCGGAATCCCGGGAAGGCCTGCGGATTTCGAGAAGCGTCTGATGGAAGGGATCAACGACACCCTTCTGCAAGGCGACATCCTCGTGATTGCAGGCGGTCTGTTCTCTCCG
>JAKLEF010000346.1 GCA_022703195.1 Candidatus Fermentibacterota bacterium
GCCGCGGTACTCGAGTCACCCGGAGCCGCCGGGGCCGACATCGCAGTGGGCGAGGGCCAGAGCATGGGAGTCCCGCTCTCCTTCGGAGGCCCCTTCGTCGGCTTCATGGCCTGCCGGAAGGACCTGGTGCGCAACATGCCCGGGCGCATCATCGGCCGCACGGTCGACAAGGCGGGGCAGACAGGATACGTCCTCACCCTCCAGACACGCGAGCAGCACATCAGGCGCGAGAAGGCCACCAGCAACATCTGCTCCAACCAGGCCCTGATGGCGCTTGCCAACACCGTCTACCTCTCGCTCGCCGGAGAGAGCGGCTTCAGGGAGGCATCCCTGCAGTGCCACTCGAGGGCCGTCTACCTCGAAGGCCGGCTGGCCGGCATCGAAGGCGTCAGGAGGGTGTTCACGGCTCCGTTCTACAGGGAGTTCGTGCTCGAGTATCCCGTTGATGCCGAAGACCTCGTGCGGAAGGCCGCCGACAAGGGCTACCTGGCCGGGGTCCCGGTGCCGTCGCTCGGGAGGGGCGCGCTCCTCACCGCGGTGACCGAGAAGCGCACGAGAGCCGAGATGGACGGGCTCGCAGGAGTCCTGGCGGCGATCTGCGGGGGAGGTGCGGCATGACCGAAGGCACGATCTTCCACGAGAGCTGCTGCGGCAGGAGGGGCATGGACCTGCCCGCCCTGGACGTCCCCCGGGTCGATCCCGCAGCCGCTTTCGGCACCGACGCCCTCCGGAAGGGGGCCGTCGGCCTCCCCGAGGTGAGCGAGTCGCAGACCGTCAGGCACTTCGTCAACCTGAGCGCCCTGAACTTCCACCTCGACAAGGGGATGTACCCGCTCGGCTCCTGCACGATGAAGTACAACCCGAAGCTCAACGAGGACATCGCCAGGCTCCCCGGCTTCGCCGGCCTCCATCCCCTGGCCCCCGCGGAACTCTGCGAGGGCGCCCTCGAACTGATGGAGAACCTGGGCCGCTACCTCTGCGAGATCACCGGCTTCGACGCGGTCACTCTCCAGCCGGCCGCTGGCGCCCACGGCGAGATGACGGGCCTCCTACTGATGCGCCACTGGCACCTCGAGAGGGGCGACACCGGCAGGCTCGAGATCCTGATGCCCGACTCCGCCCACGGCACGAACCCCGCGTCCTGCACCCTGGCGGGCTTCCGCACCGTTAACGTGAAGTCGAACTCGAAGGGCGAGGTCGACATAGACGATCTCTGCTCCAAGGCCGGGCCGGCCACTGCAGGGCTGATGCTCACCAACCCCAACACGCTCGGCATCTTCGAATCCGGCATCGGGGAGATCACGAGGATCGTCCACGAAGCCGGCGGCCTGTGCTACATGGACGGTGCCAACATGAACGCCCTCATGGGAATAGCACGCCCCGGCGACATGGGGTTCGACGTCTGCCACCTCAACCTGCACAAGACCTTCTCCACGCCCCACGGCGGCGGCGGGCCGGGCTCCGGTCCGGTGGCGTGCAGGCAGGACCTGGCGGATTACCTCCCCGACCCCGTCGTCATCAGGACGGCGGAAGGCAGGCCCGCGATGGGCAGCGCCAGGGCCTCGTTCGGGCGCATGCTGGCGTTCCACGGGCACTTCGGCGTGCTGGCCAGGGCCTGGGCCTACATCAGGACGCTCGGGCCAGAAGGCCTCCGCGAGGCCTCCGAGACGGCGCTCCTCAACGCCAATTATCTCAAGGCCCTGCTGAGGGAGGCGTTCGACATCCCCTACGACGACGGCCCGTGCATGCACGAGTTCGTCATATGCGGCGAGAGGCAGGCCAGGAAGGGCGTCAAGACGCTCGACATGGCAAAGAGGCTCCTGGACTACGGGTTTCACGCTCCGACGGTCTACTCCCC
>JAKLEF010000347.1 GCA_022703195.1 Candidatus Fermentibacterota bacterium
CGCCCTCCAGCACGGCTTCGTACCAGTCTCCGCTCATGCCCATGCTCAGTTCGTGCAGATCCAGGCCGGTGGAGGCGGCAACCCTGTCCCTCGTCTCGCGGAGCAGGGCGAACGAGCGCCGGGATGCGGAAGCGCCTCCCTCCAGCGGCCCGACCGTGAGGAACCCGCCCGGCGGCAGATCGAGCGACACTGCCCTGTCCACCATGCGGCTGAGCAGATCGCAGTCGGGGGGGAACCCGTGCTTCCCCTCCCCCGGTGTGGTGTCGACCTCCAGGAGGATGCCGGGGCCCTTCTCCCCGAAGCTGCGGCTGCGCGCCGCCACGGCCTCCAGCACGACCTCCCTGTCGATGGAGTCGATGTGATGGAAGTCCCTGCAGGCCTGTCTGGCCTCGCTCCTGTGGAGGGGGCCTATGAGATGGAACTCTGCGGCATCTCGCCCCAGCGAGGCGATCTTCCTGCCGCCTTCGCTGACCCTGTTCTCGCCTATCAGCGTGATCCCGGCCGCGATGGCCGCGGAAACGATCGGGACGGGATGGGTCTTTGTCACCGCCATGATCCTGACAGGGCCCTCCCGCCGGGCTTCGGCGAGCGCCCTGCCTATCCCGTCGGAGATCCTGCCCAGCGCCTGGGCTATTCCCGCGGAGAGCTCGGTATCCATGTCCCTATCATAACCTCCCGGGGATACGGGGTGGCGCGGCGATGAAGCCTCCAGCCGGGAGGTGGACTGCCGGCCTGAGCGGGCGGTCAGGCGTTCTGCCAGAAGTCGCGGTCGAGCGCCCTGTACTGAACGGCCTCGGCGATGTGCGCGGCACCTATCCTCTCATCCCCTCCCAGATCCGCGATCGTGAGTGCGAGCTTGAGGATCCTGTCGTAGGCCCGCGCGGAGAACCCGAACCTGTCCACCGCGTCGCGCAGGAAGGCGGCCTCCGCGGGGCCGAGCGTGCAGAAGCGCCGCACCTGGGCCGAGCTCATCCTGGCGTTGCAGAAGACCTTCCGGCCCTTCCCGAACCGAGCGAGCTGCCTGCGCCTGGCCTCGGACACCCTGGCCCTCACCGCCTCCGATGACTCTCCCGGGGGAGTGCGGCCTGACAGGTCACCGTAGCGGACCGGCGCAACTTCGATGTGGATGTCGATCCTGTCGAGCAGGGGGCCGGAGATCCTGCGGAGGTATCCCTGTATCTGAGGGCCGGTGCAGGTGCAGGCTTTCCGCGGGTCTGTCAGGAAGCCGCACGGGCACGGGTTCATCGCGGCGAGGAGCATGAAACCGGCGGGGAACGTGACCGACGAGGACGCCCGCGAGATGGTGACCACACCGTCCTCCATGGGCTGGCGGAGCACCTCCAGCACGCTGCGGCGGAACTCGGGGAGTTCGTCGAGGAAGAGGACCCCGTTGTGCGCCAGGCTGGCCTCGCCCGGCCGGGGGTTGGTGCAGCCGCCCACGAGCCCTGCGTCGGAGACGGTGTGGTGCGGGGATCGGAAGGGCCTTTCGCGGACGATGTGAGTGCCTTCCGGCAGGATTCCTGCGACGCTGTGGATCCGGGTGGTCTCGAGGGCCTCCTCGGACTCGAGGGGCGGCAGTATTCCGGGAAATCGCCTGGCAAGCATCGTCTTGCCGGCACCCGGCGGCCCGATCATCAGGATGTTGTGCCCGCCTGCGGCGGCGACCTCGAGAGCCCGCTTGGCCTGCTCCTGGCCCCTGACATCGCTCATGTCGGGCTCGGCATCGGTTCTGCCCCGAAGGATGGAGTCGGAATCGGGCTTCGTGGGCTCGATCGAGGCGGAACCGCGAAGCAGAGAGGCCACCTCGGCAAGGCTGCGGGCTCCCAGTACGTCCTGCCCTCCCACCAGGG
>JAKLEF010000348.1 GCA_022703195.1 Candidatus Fermentibacterota bacterium
GAGAGGGCCGGCGATCCTGTAGAAGTCGCCCCTGCGCCCGAATAGCCTGGTGAAGGCGGAAACCGCGGCGGCCAGCAGGATCCTGGGCACACCCACCTCTCGCAGCGCGCATTCCATGGTTTCGGGCATGCCCAGCCCGATGCCGGCCGGAGTCTTCGTGACGAACCGCGACAGCAGACGGGCAAGGGGTCTGGCCACGAGCCTCCCCTCGTCCAGCAGGAAGTATCTTCCCTGGCTGGCGCCCACTGCCTTCTCGCTGACGAAGAGCACATCCTCCGGGCCCGGGGAGAGCCCCTCGCGTGCAAGACCTTCCGATATGGCGGCGACCAGGTCCGCCCCTGCGAGGATGAGCCCGGTGCGAACCGGGGTCCTGGAAAAACTACCTCCGCGGACGACGATCTCCCGCTGCTTCATGTATAATCCCTCCGGTGCGTGATATGATTCGGCGCACTTCCGGTAACAAGCGGGGGATCGATGGAACTGAGCGGGTCCACCACTGCCGACGTAGCGGAATACCTCACCCGGCGGAGCGCCGTCGTGGTGCCCCTCGGGAGCACCGAGCAGCACGGCGCCCTGGCGCCAGTCGACTGCGACGCGGCCGTGGTCTCCGCCCTGTGCCGCGAGGCCTCCGCCAGGGCGGGCGTCCTCTGTGCGCCTGTGCTGCCCTGCGGCTCCTCCGAGTGCCACATGTCCTTCCCCGGCACCGTCAGCCTTTCGGACCCCACGCTCGCTGCCGTCCTCGAGGACGTCGCCGGAAGCCTGATACGCCACGGGTTCAGGTCGATCCTGCTCCTCAGCGGTCACGGGGGGAACCGGGCCGCCGCCACGGAGGCCGTCGAAGGGCTGCGCAGCCGGCATCCCGGCATCGGCCTGGCCTACATGGGCTACTGGGAGCTGCCCGGGGCGAAGGATCTGGAGGAAAGGCTCTTCGAGGGGCGCAGCGGCTTTCACGCCACCGCCTCGGAGGTCTCCATGTACATGCACCTGTTCCCGGGCTTCAGGCCCCCGGACGAAGCGCTGAGGCAGTATCCGCCGTCGCCTTCGATGCGCCTGTCGGCGTCCGGGTGGCGGGATGCCTATCCCGACGGCCCCGCCGGAGTGGATGCGAGGCAGGTTTCGGCCCGGAAGGGCGCCGAGATGTTCGGGTTCCTCTGCGGGAGCCTGGCGGGAGTCCTGGAGGGGATGGCCGGTGGCCCGGGAGTCTGACGCCGCGGTCTCGATATCCGGCCTCTGCGTCGATTACGGACGCAACCGCGTGCTCGACGGGTTCGACATGGCGGTGGAGGGCCGCACGGTCCACGGGCTGCTCGGCCGGAACGGCGCGGGCAAGACCACGACCATCAGGGCGATCGCGGGCCTCATGGAGCCTTCCCGGGGCGGCCTCGCGGTGCTCGGCAGGCAGCCGCACGCCGATCCTTCGGTGCGCAGGCTCCTGTCGATCCTCCCTTCCGAGGACGGCCTGATCCCCGGGCTTACCATCACCGAGAACCTGGTCTGCTGGGCGCGCTTCTGGGGCGTCGGCAGGCGCGATGCCGCCAGGGCCGCATCGGAGTCCCTGGGGGCGGTGGGCATGGAGGGCGACCCCGCGCGCAGGGTTGGTTCCCTCTCCACTGGGAACAGGCGGCTCGCCGCCCTGGCGCGGACATTCATGGTGCCCTCCGAGATCGTGATCCTGGACGAGCCCACGTCGTCGCTCGACCCGGTCGTGTCGGCCAGGATACGCAGCGTGATCGCCTCGATGTCGCGCGAGAGGACCGTGATCCTCTCGACGCACAACCTCGAGGAGGCCCAGGAGCTCTGCTCGACGGTCACGATCATCCACCACGGCCGACGCGTCTTCGAGG
>JAKLEF010000349.1 GCA_022703195.1 Candidatus Fermentibacterota bacterium
CCTACGAACGCCGCCTGGTGCGCTGGGGCACGCGGCTGAATGACCAGTTCATGCTGCCGCACTACTGCGCCGAGGATTTCCGCGACGCGATCGAGGAGTTGCGCGGCCTCGGCGCGCCGATCGACCCCGACTGGTTCGCCGTTTCCCCTCCTCTGATCGCGGAGGAGGCGGACATCGACGAGATGTGCGCCCTGATCGAGAAGAGCCTGCGTGACGCGCTGCGCCGCGTCGGCTGAGGCGTACGAGGATGACGACAAACGATAGGGAGAGGCTCCTGCCGTTTCTCAAGGGAGGAATCTCGCAGGTCGCGCTCGTCGTGAACGACCTGGAGGCGGCCGTCGAGCGATACTGGAACCGGTACGGTGTCGGGCCGTGGCACTTCTATACCTACGGCACACCATTGCTGAGAAAGATGTCGTACCACGGCCGACCGGCCGAGTACCGGATGCGGATCGCCATGGCGCAGGCAGGCCCGATGAACATCGAGCTGATCGAGATCGTCGACGGGCCGACGGTGTACGCCGACCACGTGGCGAAGCACGGGTATGGCGTCCACCACCTCGGGGTGCAGGTCGACGATGCGGATGCCGCCATCGCGATAGCGAAGGCCGCGGGCATCGACATGCTGCAGGACGGCTCGGGATTCGGCCCCGACGGGGACGGGCACTTCGCCTACCTCGACACGGAGGACGAGCTCGGCGTGATGATCGAGCTCCGCGAAGCGCCCCGGAGACGGCATCCGCCGGAGAAGATCTACCCCCCGCGGTCGGGCGGATGACGGGGACCGCCGCCCCGAGGAGGCCTGCCATGAGAGTCGCCGTTGCGCAGATCCTGCAGGAGACCAACACCTTCAGCCCCCTGCCCTGTACGAGAGCCGATTTCGAGGAGGGGGGCCTGTATCTCGGGGACGAGATCCTGTCGAAGATGAAGGGCACCGGCGAAATCGGCGGCCTGATGAGCGTGGTGGAAGAGGAGGAGCCTCGGGCCCGTCTCGTTCCGATCATCAAGGCCACGGCCATGCCGGGCGGACTGATCACCGAGGACACCCTGGCGTACCTGCGCACGACGCTCGTGGAAGGGCTCGCGCAATCACTGCCCGTCGACGGGGTGTTCCTCTCCCTGCACGGAGCCGCGGCGTCGGACAGGATCCGCGACGTGGACGGCCACCTCGCCGCGGCCGTGAGGGAGGCTGTCGGGCCCCGCGTGCCGATCGTGCTCACGCTCGATCACCACGCGAACGTGACCCGACAGAAGGTGGAGTCGGTGGACGTGCTGACGGCCTACCACGTCCAGCCGCACGACCCGCTCGAGACGGGCCGCCGCGGCGCCAGGATCCTCCTCGGGCTCCTCGGCGGCCGCCTGCGACCCACCGTGTCCTGGCAGAAGATCCCCATGCTCGCTCCCGCCGACCGTATGCAGACCGACGAGTGGCCCATGACGGAGTGGTTCGGCCGGGCACGGGCCATGGAGAAGCTGCCGAAGGTGGTCAGCGTCTCCACGTTCCCCGTCAACCCCTGGATGGACCTGCCGGAGATGGGCTGGGCCGTGGTCGTGACGACGGATGGCGACGCGGAGCTCGCGGACAGGCTCTGCGCCGAGCTGGCCGACCAGGCCTGGGCCCTGCGGCACGAGTTCTGGAAGCTCGACCGCAAGCCGCTCGACAGGGCGATCCGCATGGCGGTCGAGGCACCGGAGGGACCGATCCTCATTCCCGACAGGTCCGATTCGCTGCTCTGCGGAGCGCCCGGCGACAGCACGCTCATATTGTCGGAGATGCTGCCGCAGGACCTGCCCTGCGTCGCTCTGCTTCCCATGGTCG